>JALNZD010000001.1 GCA_023229505.1 Bacteroidales bacterium
GCTGTTAATATCGAGAATAACTCTTCGAGTTATTTCCCGAAATTAACAGCAATATCAATACAAATAGAGTTAATAAATTCAATTAAGAAAAGTGAATTCGTGGTCTAAAAAATGGGGAGTAGTAAATCAAGCCGTTTAAATTGGTGATGTTTGTTTCAATAATTGTAACATCTCCCTCAATTTGCGTACACCCTGGATAAAGGCTTTGAAAATAATCGATTTGAGTCTGTGTGGTAAATGTGATGCCTTCCGGTAAGCAGGATTGCGATGAAGCCGATATCTGGATAAATAAAAGAATTGATAATACCAGAGATAATATTTTCATAAGGCCTGGTTTTTGGTTTAGAATCTTTAAAGGTACAAATAACTATTGACTAACGTCTTGATATCATTATTTTGGATTAATCCAGAACAATGTAATTTGTTTTCTGAGGTTATTAAAAAAATGAAAATTCCTAAGAACCTCTACAACACTCTTTTTTACATTGAACACAGAGCTTTTTATTTCGCGACGGATGAGGTGGTATTAAATAATTGTTAACCCCCATTATATTTTCTAAAAACCAAATAAAGATGAAAAAGGTTTATTGAAAGAAATAAAGAAATTATAGTAGGTTATTAGCCAGGCTATTTGTAAATGGATATTTCAACGCATTATGCGGAGACCGCCCTACATTGATTTGCGGTGGTCGGGAGCGCCCCCCCAATGTGTAACTTTGTTGTGTTCGTTCATTGTAGAGTCTCTATCGAAGCAGTAAGAGATACCAGTCAGTCTCTCGAGTTACTATTTTCTTTACTTTGCCAAATCTATAAATTCAAGTAGTAAGTGCAACACTTTTTCTAAAATTAGTCAAATAAATCATATCTTTACAAGGATTTAAAATAATATTACCCACCCTTATGCCTATTGGAATATATATGAATGCAGGGAAAGAGGGTATGAGGTGTTAGATGCAAGGCATTATTAACAACGAAACTCAAATCTATGGAACATTTATCTTTAATTTCCGTACCATGTAAATCTTACCTTGAAATTTTTGGGTTAATTGCATCGGTATTTGCATTAGGATTTTCTATTCTCTATTTTTTTCATCCTAGATTTTTAATATGTGTTTATTTAAGTGATACTGATAAATCATTAAAAGAAAATGTTGAGAGATTGAATATAAAAATTGAGAACGGGAATATAATTCATAGAAATATTGTTGAAATTAAATGTGAAGTAACTGCTATGCATTTCAATAATGATAAAGTTAAGACTTTGGAATTGGCGAAAAATGAAATCATCTTATTGAGGCATAAACAGGATCATTACACTTTTTATACTAAAAAGAAATGGACTGAAGATAAAATTGATAGTTCCAAAATAAATTATGATATAATTCGTGTTCGTATTTTAGCGCTAAATTTTCTTGGCATTAAGAAATATGCAGAAGGGTATTTTAGAATATTAGAATTAAATAATTGTGCGGATTGTGCTTCGGAAAACATTAGAAAATATAGAATAATACCCTGCCTCTAATCGGGAAACGTTCCAGCTGGCAATAACTTGCGGGATGCGCATCTCATACCATTTCGATTTAATGCGACGGTTCACTCATCATCGGATTCCAAGATATTGTAGCGGTTATAGTCTTGCAGCAAAAAAGGAAACAATTGATTAAATTCCCCGGAGGACATTAACATTCCCGCTGATGGTTTTCATAATCAAACTGCCAATTCCATCACGGTATCCTTGTTCTCAAGTTGAATATTCTTCATGTCGACAGATAAACAGCCTTCAACAGCATCATAAAGGTTATTTATCAGGTCTACCATCGACTCGCCTTGTGAAGCACAACCCGGAAGGGAAGGGACTTCAGCCCAATATCCACCTTCTTCAGCTTCGTGAATAATTACTTTTAATTTCATTTGTCAATTTTTTTCTAATCAATGATAAACCTTTGAGTAGGTTTTTACAAAATAAGTCATTTCCGGGCAAAATTACTTCAAGCTGAATTTTATTGGCAGGTTATATTGCACCCGGACCGGTTTACCCCTTTGCTTGCCGGGTATCCAGTTTGGCATTGATTTTACCACTCTTAATGCTTCTTCATCGCAGCCGCCGCCAATGCCTCTAAGTACCTGTACATCTGAAATAGAACCATCTTTATTGACCGCAAATGTCATAAAAACTCTTCCCTGGATGCCCGCCTTTTTTGTTGAATCGGGATAATGAATATTTTCAGTTAAAAACCGGTACAAAGCGGAATCTCCACCCGGAAATTCAGGCATAGACTCGACAACCATGAATATCTGAGCATCAGATTCAAGATCAGACATTTCACTATTATCTTCAGCAATTGCACTTTTTGACTGTACAATATTTTGAGTGGAACCTTTCTTTTCGCTTCTGTCAAGCTTTTCCTCAGTGTAATCTTTATCATTAGTGATAACCACCCCGCCAACAATATATTCTTCAATTATCAAATCATCATTTACTACCTCAACTATCTCTTCGGCTACTTCAACGGGCTGGTTAAATGCAATAACTTCCTGATTAATCACTGGCGGCAAAGATACTGCGGCAACTTCAATAGATCCGGATGACTGTTCCTGGACAGGTTTTATCGGGGAATTGATTTCATTTTGAGGCATATTTTTCTGAATATCTTCCGATATTTGGACCGGATTCTTTACTGCTTGCTCTGTAATTGGAACAATTTCATCAATAATAGTATCAGGCTGCATTACTGCCAATTGAGATTTTTCGATCGGACCGCGGAACATGAAGAACATCAGCACCGACAAGCCGATAAGACCTGCCAGACCGGCTGCAGCATACCAATATTTCATACGTGAAATCCGCGAATTGCCGGTCTTCGCCCTTTTCCCTGCAACAAAGAGCAAATCTGCCTGCAAATCCTCAACTTCCTGTCTGAGATCACTTGAACCATAATTTTGCATTCCTTCAAGCGCTTCACAGTCGAAATCAGATTTGGCAAGATGCTTTTCTACCAGAATCCGTTCTGCAGGACTGAGTTCATTTCGAAGGTAACGCTCCATCGCGTTGAGGGTCAGGTTGCCCGACACATCAAACAGGGATGATATATTATATTTTTCCGACATTTCGTGATTCTAGTCTGATCTTCAGGTTTCGTTTTCCATTCTGGACGTGGCTCTTTACTTCGTTTATGGAGTATCCGGTGATATCGCATACTTCCATGTATGATTTATCCATTAAATATACTAATTCAATGCATCGCCGTTGTGGTTCTTTCAAAGTTACCATTGCCGATTCCAGCTCCTTCAGTGTATATTCTTCCAATTCTACTTCTTGATGCAATTCCCCCGGAATTTCCATAAATACCCCATCATTTTTTTCTTCCGCCATTTCCATCCTCACAGGTTTGGCCTTTCTTAACATCATAAGGCAATGATTCCGGGTAACCGAATGCAACCAGCTTTTAAAATTTCGTATCTCATGCCGGAGAATATCTTCCATTAATCCTTCAAAGATCTCCATCACTGCATCTTTTGCACCATCCTTATCATTCAGATATTTCAGACAGACACCGTAAACCAGATGGGCATAGCGCTGGAAAAGCAAGGCGATTATCTCAGGATCAGCGTTTACACGATATTTCAGAATCAGCTCATGATCCGGGAGTTCATGAAAGTCCGGTTTATCCTGTTTTCGCATAAACCTGATAAACATATCGGGAACGGTTTAAAATAGAAGAAACAAATATGGTACCATGTAAAGCCTCCAGTCTTTTGGTTGTTTTAATGTTCCCATTTTATGGAAAATTAAATATCCCTGCATCCAATGGTAAAGATAACCTTTTAAAATCTTATAAAAATGGAAAGCAAAAAATCAAACCGGGCGAACCTGGAAATTAAAAAGGGGATTTTTCTCCGTATCGGGTTCATCGTTGCGCTGGCTGTCAGCCTGCTTGCTTTTGAATGGCAGACAAATGAAAAAAGCGTTTCATTAAACTTTGGTTCAAAATGGGAAGAGATTGATGAGCTTCTGCCGGTCAATACGCAGCAGCGGAAACTGCCTCCTCCCCCACCCGATCCAAAGCCAATTTACACCATCAACATTATAGATAAACCCGTTGCAATCACTGACGACTTGCCGTCCTTTGATGCGGGCGCTGATGGCAACTCTGTCATCCCCGAAATATTAAGGCTTCCGGAAGAGCCTTCAGATCCTAAGGAAGATACCATCTTCTGCGTAGTGGAAAAAATGCCTGAATTTCCAGGTGGTCTTCCGGCAATGTACGAGTTTCTCAGAAATAACATGGTATATCCCAAAATAGCCAGGGAGGCCAACATTCAGGGCATAGTACATTTAAGTTTTGTGGTTGAAAAAGACGGCAGCCTCTCTGATATCCTAATTGTTAGGTCTCCAGATCAGTTGCTTTCTGATGAAGCCTACAGGGTCGTTTCTGCAATGCCTGATTGGAGTCCTGGATTCCAAAGGAATAAACCGGTCAGGGTGAGTTTTAGCCTGCCAATCAGATTTACTTTACAATAACACTAAATATTAAAGTCATGAAACCGATCGTATCAATCGTTACACTATTATTTCTCTTGACGTCAGTACTATATATTTCCGGTCAGATCCTCTCGTCTCCGGAAGACAAAACCCTTTCCCCATATTTCTATATTCAATCTGATGATCCTGAGACTGACCGTCTTCCGCTTAAGTCTACCAGCGCCAAAGTCAATATTGCCGGTGTTATTGCCGATGTAACTATTACACAGAAATACACCAATGAAGGTAAAAAACCTATTGAAGCCATTTATGTTTTTCCGGCCTCCACCCAGGCTGCTGTCTATTCCATGGTTATGACCATCGGTGAAAGGGTGATCGTCGCACGGATCCAGGAAAGGGAAAAAGCCAGGCAGGAATATGAACAGGCTAAGAACAACGGGCAAAGCGCTTCGCTGCTGGAACAGGAGCGCCCCAATGTATTTACGATGAATGTTGCCAATATCATGCCCGGCGACCAGGTCCGCGTTGAATTGAAATATACTGAAGCCCTGGTCCCGGTCGACAGGATTTATCAATTTGTGTACCCGACCGTGGTTGGACCACGTTACAGCGGTAGTGCGAATGAAATTGCCTCTGCCGGAGAAGGCTGGAATGCTAATCCTTATACCACAGAAGGAATAGCACCGCTTTATGAAGTTGATATTAAAGTTAATCTCACAGGCGGGATGGCGCTTAAAGACATTAAATGCCCTTCGCATCAAACTGAAATCAATTACAGCGGATTGTCGAGAGCTTCAGTCAATCTTTCACCTTTGGAAAAATTTGGCGGAAACCGCGATTTCATCTTGAAATATCGTTTAGCCGGTCAGAAGATTGAGACAGGGGTTCTTCTGTTCCAGGGGGACAAGGAGAATTTCTTCCTGGCCATGGTGCAGCCGCCAGACCGCGTGTCGCCCGAGATGATCCCGCCGCGGGAGTATATCTTTATCATGGATGTTTCCGGCTCTATGAATGGTTACCCGATCGATATCTCTAAAAAGCTGCTGACTGACCTGATCAGCGGGCTAAAGCCAACTGACCGGTTCAACGTGATCCTGTTTGCCGGGGGATCTGAAATAATGGCTGAAAAATCATTACCGGCTGTAAAAGAAAATCTTGCGTCAGCCATCAGGTTCATCGAAAAAGAGAATGGCGGCGGAGGCACTGAACTTTTACCGGCTATGAAGAAAGCACTCAGTCTTCCAGGAACTGAAGGATATTCCCGGACTTTTATCATCGCTACAGATGGATATGTCACAGTTGAGAAAGAAGTATTTGACCTGGTCCGCAGGAGCCTCGGTGAAGCCAATTTCTTCGCATTCGGAATCGGAACCGGGGTGAACAGGTATCTTATTGAAGGCCTGGCTCATGCCGGGCAAGGCGAACCTTTCGTAGTTACCAAAGAGGAAGAAGCAGGTAAGTCGGCAGCTAAATTCCGGAAATACATATCAAATCCGGTATTAACTGATATCAAAATATCCTTTAACGATTTTGATGCTTATGACCTCGCCCAGGAATCATACCCGGATGTGTTTTCGGAAAGGCCGGTCATAATTTTCGGAAAATATAAGGGAATCCCAAAAGGAAAAATCGTTGTAACCGGAAAAGGAGGCCGTGAAGATGTGGAAACGCGCATTGATCTGGCTTCTATCCGGCCCGACGATGCTAATTCAGGCTTAAGGTACCTTTGGGCCAGGGAAAAGATCATGATGCTGGACGATCTTGCAAATTCCGGCTATGAGGGTCAAGACGTTGAAGACCAAGTTATAGCTCTCGGCCTGGAATACAACCTTCTCACGAGGCACACTTCCTTCATTGCAATAGATTCGGAAATAAGGAACACTGAAGGAAACAACATCACGATCAGGCAGCCCTTGCCGTTGCCACAGGGAGTCAGTAATTATGCTGTCGGAAGATGTGTCGGTGGCGTATCTGCAGTAATGAACAATAAAGCCAGCGCTGAAAGTAATATCAGTTATGAAATGGTTGTAGAGGATAACAATGCTGCTGATGAAAAATTTGTAATAGTCGAAAACCCGCCCGAATTTAAAGGTGGAGAAAAGGGGCTGGATGATTTTATTAAAATGCATCTTAAATATCCCGAAGTGTCTGCAAAAAATTATATCTCAGGCAGAGTAATCGTAGAATTCACTGTGGATACAGATGGTACAGTAAAGGATATCCGGATCCTTTATTCCCTTGACAATGCTACTGACCAGGAGGTGGTCCGTGTTGTGAAGCTGATGAGTGGAATGTGGAAACCTGCTGAACGTGATGGAAAACCGGTGGCTGCAAGAGTGGTTATAAGCAACTTTGTGTTCAAGCCTTAAAGGCTTTACTTCACCGAATATTCCATGGTCGCCAACCGTCTGTAGGTTTCAAACCTCCACCTGGCATTTTGTTCTGCCAAAGCATCCAAACGGGCCGCTTCGCTCGGGAAAGATTTCTTCAAAGAAGCATAACGTACTTCCCCGTCGAGGAATCCCTGGAACTGATTCCAGTCAGGTTCTTTGGAGTCTAGTTGGAACGGATTCTTGCCTTCAGCTTCCAGCAATGGATTATAGCGGTAAAGCTGCCAGTAACCTGCATTAACCGCAAGCTCCTGTTCGTATTGTGTCCTCCCCATCCCATTACGGATGCCATGATTGATACAGGGAGAATAAGCAATAATAAGGGAAGGTCCCGGGTAAGCTTCCGCTTCTTTGAGAGCCTTGAAATATTGGTTCTGGCTGGCGCCCATGGCTACCTGGGCCACATAAACGTAACCATAGCTGATAGCCATCAACCCAAGGTCTTTTTTCCGGATCTTCTTGCCGGACGCAGCAAATTTAGCCACAGCCCCGGCCGGTGTTGATTTTGAAGCCTGCCCGCCTGTGTTGGAGTAAACTTCTGTGTCAAGAACCAGGACATTGAGGTCTTCGCCAGAGGCCAGGACATGGTCAAGTCCGCCATAACCGATATCATAGGCCCATCCGTCTCCACCGAAAATCCAAATCGATTTTTTCACCAGGTACTGCTTTAAACTGAGTATTTCGGCCGCTATAGGGTCTTTCGTCTTTTCCAGCAACGGGATAAGCTTTTTGGAAGCCTCTCCGGAACCTTCTGCCGATAACATACTATCAATCCATTCCTGATAGGCAGCCTTCAGATTTTCAGGCAAGCCAACCTTCATGGCATCCTTCATCCTCATTGCAATCCTTTCCCTGAGCTTACTGACACCAATCGACACACCATAGCCATATTCGGCATTATCTTCAAACAAAGAGTTTGCCCAGGCCGGACCATGACCACTGATATTATTTGGCCGGTAAGGAGTTGAGGGTGCAGACCCGCCATAGATCGAGGAACATCCCGTTGCATTAGCGACGATCATCCGTTCTCCATATAATTGGGTAATTACCTTGATGTAAGGGGTTTCTCCGCAACCGGCGCATGCACCGGAGAATTCGAACAGCGGCTGTGCAAACTGACTGTTCTTAACAGATTGTTCTTTTGGAACAATGTTATCTTTGTAGGTGACATTCTTTGAGATGTAATCCCATCTTCCGACTTCTCCCAGCTGGGTTTCCAGCGGCTCCATGACGAGCGCCTTTTCTTTGGACGGGCAGTTATCCGCACAATTTCCACAACCGGTGCAATCAAGCACGCTGACCTGGATACGGAAATGATAGCCGGCGAGTTTACCCTTGGTCTCCTGCGTATGTGTCCCTTCAGGGGCATTCTTCAATTCCTCGTCCGAAATCAAAAATGGTCTGATACAGGCGTGGGGGCAAACATAAGCGCATTGATTACATTGGATGCAATGCTCAACCTGCCATTCCGGGACATTGACCGCAATACCTCTTTTTTCAAATTCAGTGGTCCCTGGCATGAAGGTGCCGTCTTCCCGGTCGAGGAAAGCGCTTACCGGTAAATCATCGCCTTTCATTTGATTAACCGGAATGGCAAAATTCTTAATAAAATCAGGGACATCTGGTTCCTCTTTCTTATCTACTCCATCCAGCTTTTTCCAAGCCACAGGGACTTCAACCTTAATGACAGCAGCACCTGCATCAACAGCTGCATTATTCATCTTAACAATCTCTTCTCCCTTATTTCCGAATGATTTCCGGATCATTCTCTTCATTTCTTCCCCGGCAAGCTCATAAGGGATAACACCTGAAATCCTGAAAAATGCCGATTGCATGATGGTATTGGTTCGGTTGCCCAATCCTATTTCCTCAGCAATTTTAGTCGCGTTGATGATGTAAAAATTAATATCGTTTTCTGCCAGGTATTTTTTCATAGAATCCGGCAGTTTGGTTTTCGTTTCTTCAACGTCCCAAATGCTGTTTAGCAGGAAAGTCCCTCCCTTTTTCAACCCTTTCATCATATTATATTTATCAAGGTAGGAAGGAACATGGCAGGCAACAAAATCGGGTGTAGTGACCAGGTAAGTTGACCTGATGGGTTTGTCGCCGAAACGGAGATGAGAAGTGGTGATACCGCCGGATTTCTTTGAATCATAGGCAAAATAAGCCTGACAATATTTGTCGGTATTATCACCTATGATTTTGATGGAGTTTTTATTGGCGCCGACCGTTCCATCGGAACCTAATCCATAGAATTTTCCTTCGAAAGTACCTTTTGGCACGACACTGAACTCTGACAGTATTGGAAGCGAAGTAAAGGTTACATCATCCACGATACCCACAGTGAACCTGTTTTTCGGTTCATTTAGCTTAAGATTTTCAAACACGGAGATAATCATTGAAGGAGTTGTATCCTTGGAACTCAGCCCGTAACGGCCACCGACCACTAGAGGGGCATCTTTTTTGCCATAGAAAATATCCTTAATATCAAGGTAAAGAGGTTCTCCATTGGCACCTGGCTCTTTAGTGCGATCAAGGACGGCAATCCGCTTCACTGATTTAGGAAGGACATTCAGGAAATATTTTTCTGAGAACGGGCGGTATAGATGAACAGTGACCAGTCCAACCTTTTCTCCTTTTCCAACCAGGTAATCGATGGTTTCCTTCACCGTTTCGGTAACCGATCCCATGGCAATGATAATGTTTGCTGCATCCGGCGCTCCATAATAAACAAAAGGATGATATTCCCTGCCGGTCAGTTTGGTTATTTCCTGCATATAGGATTCCACAAAGTCAGGTATCGGATGATAGAACCGGTTCCCGGCTTCCCTGGCCTGGAAGTAAATATCGGGATTTTGAGCAGTACCACGGGTAACGGGGTGTTCCGGGTTGAGGGCCCGGTTCCTGAAAGCCTGGACTGCTTCAAAATCCAGAAGTTTGGCCATATCTTCATTTTCAAAATATTCAACTTTCTGGATTTCATGAGAAGTCCTGAAGCCATCAAAGAAATGCAGGAAAGGTATCCTTGACTTGATCGCCACCAGATGGGCTATAGCGGCAATATCCATGATTTCCTGCACACTGCCTGTAGCCAGCATCGCGAATCCAGTCTGCCTCGTGCTCATCACATCACTGTGATCACCAAAAATGGAAAGGGCATGAGCTGCAAGACTTCTGGCACTAACATGGAAGACGCCCGGGAGTAATTCACCTGAAATCTTGTACATATTCGGGATCATAAGTAACAATCCCTGCGAAGCAGTGAAAGTCGTGGTCAATACCCCTGACTGAAGCGAACCATGAACAGCACCCGCTGCCCCGGCCTCCGATTGCATTTCGGCAACCTTTAATGTATCTCCAAATATATTTTTACGGCCATAAGCAGCCCATTCATCAACATATTCCGCCATGGTAGAAGAAGGAGTGATCGGATAGATCGCAGCCAGCTCACTGAACATATAAGCCACATGCGCTGCAGCGTAATTACCATCGCAGGTTGTAAACTTTTTATTTTTCATAACAAGTTATATTTTAATGCTTTAAGATAATATTATCGTCCTTAAAAAATCAGCACGAAATTACTAAATAATATGTACCCGGACGGACAGGCCGTCTAAAATCGGTCGTCAAAGGTCTAATTTATAACCATTTTAGATTAACTTTCTGAACCATTTTTATACCCATGATCTATCCAGAAAACTGATACTTTTTCAAGGAATAACGTTTGACGATTTCTTCTCAAAAAAAATTCCTTGTTTATATAGGCAGGTTTATCTATTTTTACGACCCTAAAAGGTGTTAAAATTTAAAATGATTAATTATGGATCTTTCAACGACATATCTGGGCCTCAAGCTTAAAAATCCAATCATCGTGGGGGCCAGTAACCTGGTTACCGACCTGAATTTTTTGAAGAAACTTGAAGAGGCAGGTGCCTCAGCCATCGTTTATAAATCATTATTTGAAGAACAAATCCAACTGGAAAACCTGGAGAACTATCAGGCGGAAGAGGATTATGGGACCCGCCATGCCGAGATGAGCTCAATGTTCCCGGCTAGCGTGGATACCGGCCCTGAAGATTTTCTTTTACATCTTGCAAAAGCCAAACAATCACTGAAGATACCTCTTATCGCCAGCCTTAATGCTGTTTACGATGACACCTGGTATGAGTATGCCAAAAAGATCGAGGAAACCGGTGTCGATGCTATCGAACTTAATTTTTATGCTGTCCCGAGAGAATTCGACATTGACGATAACTCAATCCTTCAGGAACAACTTGATACGCTTGAAGGAGTGAAAAAAGCTGTGAAAATACCGGTCAGTGTAAAGTTAAGCCCTTTTTATACGAATCCGCTTTATTGTATCGGGGAGTTGGATAAAAAAGGGGCTGATGGCTTTGTCCTTTTTAACCGTTTATTTCAACCGGATATCGATCTTGATAAAGAAGGTTTACATTACCCCTATATGTTAAGTAATGAGGAAGATAACCGCCTTCCGCTTCGATTTGCCGGGTTGCTTTACAGTAACATAAAAGGCAATATTTGCAGCAACACAGGTATTTTTACAGGCAAAGATGTAATTAAAATGATCATAGCTGGTGCCGATTGCGTCCAGGTAGTCAGTACTATTTACAAACATGGGCCAAGACAGATCGGAAAAATCCTGGAGGAAATAGAAGAATGGATGAAATTGAAAAAATATCAATCCCTGGCTGATTTCAAAGGTAAATTGGCGAAGGTGAATATCAAAGATCCATATGCTTACCAGCGGGCACAATATGTTGATATCCTGATGCGCTCCAATGAGATCTTTAAAAAATATCCGATAAGATAAAGGATGATAGACATTTATTAAGAGGGTGCATTTTTTAATGTGCCCTTTTTTTAGCATTACTCCACAGTAATTTCATCTATAAAAATCCATGTCTTTTCCCCAGCCCCCACATGCCAGTCAGGACAGGCTTCCTTGTTCGTTGCATGAACCCGGATATATCTGACCCCCTCATTCAATCCGTCTTTTTTAAATTCTTTTATTACAGCTTCAGGAATATTATCCGCCAGATTATTTTCAATGATCGCCACAGTCTTGAAATCATAAAGTGTCCTGGAAACGGAAAATTCAACTTTCTCGGGCATGAATATCCAGGAACGTTGGTCCTGGAGAAATGTAGCAGCGATCTTAGTAACATTAGCGACCTTCCCAATATCTATTACTGCTTCAAAGTCAACTCCGTGGTATCCCTGCCAGGAACCGGTCCTGAAATTGGGACCGCCATGTTGGCCGTCAACAAGCGCCATATCACCACCTCCCGTGTACTGGTTGTTGTAAGGATTTTTTATCGAAATGGTCCAAGCATGATGAATTTGATAAAATGATGCCCTGGTAATCTTACTCGGAATATTAGAATCCAGAGCAGCATATGCGTTAAAAGAGGTAGAACGGTCAATAATAACAGGATCATGATAAACTGCGGATGCTGAATCTGGCAATTTGTCATCGAAACTATAATAAATCCTGGCCCCAGGATTATTATGGCGGAGTTTAATTGTGACAGTGTCTTGAAAGGAACCGGAAGGAGCTTCAAAAAAGGGTACAGGCGTTATGATATGGTCAGAAATTCCGGATACCGGCCAGTTTCCGGGTTCGGATGCCCAGTCCGTATCAGGATGTGAACCCATCTCGAATGTCAGAGTTCCGCCTTTTATTATAACCTCATGGTCAAGATAAGATTTATCATAGTATTCCCCATTCAGGTCGGCAGATTGAACGTAGATATTGGATGCATTATTATTATTGGCATTAATAATGAAATCCTTTCCATCTTCGAGATGGATCCTGATTTCTTCGAAAAGAGGGCTGCCAAGAGTGTAATATCCTAATCCGGGGGTGACGGGGTAAAATCCCATGGCACTTAATACAAACCAGGCGGACATTTGCCCGCAGTCTTCATTTCCGCACAAACCAGATGGCTCAGAACCATATAAGTCCTTCATGATCTCCCTGACCAGCTTTTGTGTTTTATAAGGTTTTCCGGTGAAATTATATAGGTAGGCCATGTGATGGCTGGGCTCATTTCCATGTGCATACTGGCCGATCAACCCGGTAATGTCAGATTGTTGGCGGCCGCTTAATCCACCTGAATCAGAAAACATTTTATCCAGTTTCTTTTCAAAAAATCCATCACCTCCCATCAAATCCTTTAATCCGCTGATGTCCTGCGGGACATAGAAAGTATATTGCCATGTATTAGCTTCAGTTAACATAAAATTCACCTCTGACGGATCGAATGGCATGGTGAACATACCGTTTCTTTTACCCCTGAGGAACCGGGTATCGGGATCGAATAAATTTTTATAATACTGAGCCCGCTGAATAAAATACCGGTAATCATTCTCTTTCCCTAACTTTTTGGCCATCATGGCGATACACCAGTCATCATAAGCATATTCAAGGGTTTTGGATATCGCTTCCCCTTCCATTTCTGCCGGTATATAACCTAATTCCTTGTAATACTTAAGTCCGGCATTATCCTGTTCTGCACTGCTTCGTATGGCAGAATAAGCCTTTTCAGCATTAAAACTGTCAATCCCTTTCAGGTATGCATCAACAATTACCGGTACTGCGTGATACCCGATCATGCAATTGGTTTCATTTCCTGCTAATTCCCATACCGGCAGCAAACCAGCCTTTTCGTAAATATCAAGAAAGGTTTGAATGAAGTCTGCCGTTCGCTCAGGTTGAAGAATTGTCATCAAAGGATGTAAGGCCCGGTAAGTATCCCAGAGGGAAAAAACAGTATAAACTTCGAAGTCAATAGCTTGATGCACCTTTCCATCATTCCCTCTGTATCGGCCAACAGAATCAGAAAAAAGATTTGGAGCTAAATAGCAATGATAGAGTGCAGTATAAAACTTTTTACGGTCATCCTTGCCGCCTCCTTTGACTTCGACCCTGCCAAGCTCTTTAATCCATGCATCTTCAGCTTGTTTCCTGACCCGGTTAAACTGCCAGTCAGGTATTTCAGTAATCAGGTTCTTTCTGGCTCCTTCAACGCTAACACCAGAGATTCCGACTCTAACCAGGATTTTTTCATTTTCTTCAGTTTTGTACCTCACATAAGCCTGAACATCATCCCCTGATGCATTATCGGTATTTTCGGAGATCTCTCCATTAGTGGCAGTTCCATAAGAATCAAAAGGGCGGGAGAATATAGCATAGAAATAAACGGATTGGTCGGCAGCCCAACCGGATGATTTCCTGTAACCGCTGATTTCATGATCGTTAATGATCTGGATGGATAAATCCAGGTTTTCCTCAGTCACAACAGATTCTTTAAGGTCGATGATAATACAGGCCTCTTCCGAGCGAGGAAAAGTATACTGGTGGAATCCGCATCGCCTGGTGACGGTAAAAGCCGCATCTATCTTGTAATCTTCCAGGAATACCTGGTAATAGCCAGGTGAAGCATTTTCCTTCTTATGTGAGAACTGTGATTGGTATCCTGATGCGGGTTCATTCTCAGCACCGGGTCTGATCTGTAAACTGCCAACTGTTGGCATAAACCTGATATCGCCATAATCACCCACTCCTGTACCGCTTAAGTGTGTATGTGAAAAGCCCATGATGGTAGAATCGGAATAATGATATCCCGAACATCCGTCCCAGTTATCCTTCCGGGTATCCGGGCTAAGCTGTACCATTCCAAAAGGAAGAGTGGCACCGGGAAAGGTATGGCCATGGCCACCCGTACCTATGAAAGGATCAACAAGAGTTAATAAATTTTTATGGTTATTACCCGAACATCCCATTAGTAAAATAAGGAAAATAAGCCAAATTGATTTTTTCATTCAGGATGAATTTTAGATATAACTTGAAGAAGTTACCACTTCATTTAAACTTTGATTATGTATGGCATATCTAAACCCCGACTGTAAGGCGAAAGCTCCGGATTGACCTGATTTATTCAACGCAAGGAGGCCGACCTGGTAATCTTTAAAATCAGGATTTTTTTTTGCGATTCGCTGGATTGCTTCCTGGCAGGCTTCCTGAGGCGTTGCGCCATTTCTCATCAGTTCTACCACAAGAAAGGAGCTCAATGCTCGCATAACCAATTCACCAAGGCCGGTGGCAACCGCAGCACCCACTTCATTATCTACGTACAGACCTGCACCTATGATTGGTGAATCACCAACCCGTCCATGCATCTTGAATGCCAGCCCGCTGGTTGAGCATCCGCCGGAAATATTACCATTCTGATCCATAGCTAATAAACCAACGGTGTCATGATTTTCAATATTAATAACCGGTTGGTAATGGCTTTGCACTTTCCATTCTTCCCAGGCTTTCCGGGCCTTGTCGGTTAACAGGTTATGGCGTTCAAAACCATTTTCCAGGGCAAATTGCAAAGCACCATCTCCGGACAGCATAACATGGGGAGTTTTTTCCATGACAAGCCGTGCAATGGAAATGGGATGGACAATTTCACTTAGAAAGGTCACAGATCCTGCCTGGCCGTTTTCATCCATAATACATGCATCAAGCGTGACTATACCTTCACGGTCTGGAAGGCCGCCAATACCAACGGACATATTATCTGCATCAGCTTCAATGACCCGGATACCCTCCTCAACAGCATCAAGTGCCCTTCCGCCTGCAGACATTAATTTCCAGGCCACAGTATTTGCATTGAAACCAAAATCCCATGTCGATATCACAAGAGGATAATCAGCATTTCCTGGATTACTGAAATCTTTTTGTGAAATTCCAATTTTTGGATCCATCAGCAATCCCGCAGAGACCATGGACCCCTGAATAATAAATTTTCTCCTGTCCATCATTTTAATTTGAAATTGATTCTTTAGGTTTTATGAAAGATATCGAAAGAATAAATAGAACACATGCCAAGGGTACTACAAAGGCAATCATTGTAGAAGTTAAATCCGCGATCAGACCCATGAGAGGCGGGATTAATGCGCCACCTACAATAGCGGCAACCATTAATCCTGAAAGCTCATTACTCCTGGCAGGCATCGCATCAACTGTGATGCTGAAAACCAAAGGAAAAATATTAGCAAAACCGAGGCCGATCATTACAATGCCGGTCATGGCAACAACCTGGACTCCTGCAAATAGCCCCATAAATCCCACAATTGAAACCAAGACTGATATTTTGAGAAAGGTCTTTGCGGAAAGCCAATTAAGGATAATAGCACCTATAAAACGGCCGGTCATTAAGGCAATGAAAAAAAACAAGGTTCCAAGTAGTCCGAGTTTGGCAATATCTAGTCCGAATGAATCCTGCAAATATATTGGCAGACCGGAACTCATTGACACTTCAGCGCCCACATAAAGAAAAATTCCCAAAACCATCAGAAATATATATTTATTTTTTAATAGCGATAAACTTGAGGCAAATGTAGCCTTAACGACCTTTTCATTATTCTGTCCCTTGATTCTGGTCATCCATAACCAAATAATAGTAAGTAAAACCAAAACTGAATAAACAGGAAACAGTATTTTCCAGTCAGCATCCCAGTAATTGGCTGCTGCCAGGGGTATGAGTGCACCAGACAATGATCCTATGGCTTTGATAAATTGTGCCAGGGATAAATTCTTTGAATATTTTCCAGGGGCAGATATATCTCTCATCAGGGGGTTTCCTGAAACCTGCAGAAAGGTAGCACCGGCGCCAAGCATGAGAATCCCAGCCAGCAAGGCAATAAAAGAAGAGAATTTACCTATTAAAGGGATCATTAACCCTAAAAGTGCAAGATAAAGGCCGGTCAGAAGAATAGATTTTTTGCCGTATTTATCCTGAACCACCCCGATAGGAATGGATAGCAAACCAAACATAAGAAATCCCATGAACGGGATCATCTGTGCCATTAAATTGGAAAGTTGGAACTCCTGTTTGATCAATCCGGTAAGGGGTCCGACTACATCGCCGAATCCCATGCACAGAAAAGCGAGAAAAACAGGGAAAGAAGCAAAAGGATTTTTTTTCCGGATCATTCGTTTCGATTGTTGGGTTAATTCCCGAAAATAAAATAATCTTAAACAAAGCGAATATAACCAGATTTTTAATATCAATTCAGAAGTATGAAATGAAAGATTAAAGAGGAATATGCAATAATAATAAAGGGTGCCCCCCGGCACCCTTTACTTAAACCCAAAATCATGAAAAAACAATGTATTATTTCTTCAATCTGGTATTAATCCAAGAATTCTAAAAAGGTAATATCAAAAAGAACAAATTATTTAGAAATTTTTTACTTTTCTCATTCTTTTTAATTTTCTCAAGTATGCTCTTTGCATCCTTTGAATAGTAATGATCTGGTGTTGAGGCAATTGATTCAAATATTTTATTAGCATGATCAACATTTCCTGCTACTAAATGAGAAAGACCGAGGTACCATTCTGCATTTTCAATGTAAAGATTATCTCCGTCCTGAATAATTGACTCAAACATTTGAATTGCTTTTGAATAGTTTTTTATTTCAATGTTTGAGATACCGGAGTAATACATAACGGCAAAATTCTTCACATCATTAATCAGGATTTTGTCAAATAGACCATCGGCAGCTTGAAAATCGTTTTTGCTGAAATATAAAAGTGCTTCAACCATATTACTGTTACCAGAACGGGAAACACCAATTGTTTGGCCAGACTTGTAATACATTTTAAACAGTTTCTCAGGGGAATAACTACCAGGATTGATAAGGATCAAGCTACCTGTGACCAAAACAATCAGAAGTAACGATGCGGCGGCATACCAGTATTTCCTGGTAAATTGAATAACTTTGACGAATTTCCTGCTTGAAAGATTCAATTCATTCTGCGCTAAAATACATTTAGCCCTGAAATCAAGCAAATCCTGTTGGCTGAGGATTTTTTCCAGATCCTTCTCAAGATGATATTCCAACGCAAGATCGTGATTGATGGATAATTCCATTTCGAAACTTTTCATACCGGCTTCGTCCAATTCATTTCCGATATAACTGTCGATCCATTCCGTGTATCTCATTTTATTCATAATCAACTAGATATTTTTTGAAATTCGGGTCGTTTATTATTGAATTTTTTAATTTCTCCTTACACATAAATTTTCGGGTTTTAGCATATTTCTCTGTCTTAAAACCCATAATTTCAGCAATTTCTTTTAAAGAAGTCTTACCCAAAAACAATTGCAGAATCTTTTGACAATCTTCACTGAGTTTAAGGAAATGTTGCTGGAAAAGCCGGTATTTCTCGTGCTCTTCTTCTGGTTGTTCCAGATAAAGATTATCCTGCAATTCACTTAAATCTTCCATCTCCAGAAACTCATTGCTGAAAACACGTCTGTCCAGCCTCTGAAGCCACAAATTCCTGCAAATCGAATATAAAAATGTTTTAAAAGAACTCGTTAAAAACAGGTCTTCCCTGGCAATTTTTTTAAATAGCACAATAAGTGCATCCTGAAATACATCTTCGGCATCAGTTTCAGTTCCGGAGTTAGTTGTGATCAGAAATTTGATAGTAGGGTAATATTCTTTGTACACATAACTGATTATCCCACTATCTCGTTTCTTTAGACCATCTATTATAGCTTCATCAGTATAAAAAGTCATTCATCGGTCGTTTATCATTTTTTTGCTAAAAGGTAATACGAAAAAAAGATTAAAAAGTTAATTATTTTTATCAACCAACATTCGACAAAATTAATGACATATTTTATTGTTTTTTTGATTTAAATTAACGTACTTTGCAATAGATTATTACCGAGACTGCTTATTTCTTTTAATCTTCCAACTTTTTTTTAAAAAACCGTATTACCTTTACATAGGTTTTCGGATTAAATTATGAAAGAGGTATAGCCGCTTAAAAATCCTTTTTCACTCAACCGGATTTAATTGTTTAACGAACGCCAAATTCAAAATCATGGAAAAAGCAATCTTAAGGACGCTGTGCCTGAGCCTCCTTTTATTAAGCACTACTGCATTCTCTCAAGGCAACTTTAATTTTAACGGGCAAGTTACATATCATGATAACTACCCAATGACTGGAGTTATAGCTCATCTCACCGATTCGATCGGTAATGTCATCGACAGTGCCACCACTAATAATGGCGGGCATTACACATTTCACAATGTCGCACCCGGTAATTATACGATTACGTTTACGACCGGTGAAGACTCCGGAGGTATCAACCTCACCGATCCTTTCATTGTCATACAACGATTGTTAAATCTTTGCACTTTCACTCCTATCCAGGAATTAGCCTCAGATGTAGATGGAGACGGAACCTTAACCTGGGATGATTATGATTTAATCCTCCTCGGTTACATGAACGAAGGAGACCCATTTCCAATCGGCCCCTGGGTTTTTGAAACAGCTTCAGTTACTATTCCCACAGCAGCAAGGGAAGGATTCACTACAAGGGGGGGGTCTTCAGGAGATGTTAATGGATCCTTAGTGCCTGATCCGAAAATCAGCTCTATTTTTCTTAACAATCCTGTAATGAGTTTAAACGTAGGTCCTTCAGACCCAATCGATTTTAAACTGACCGGTGCAGGAAACCTGGAAATCGCCGGCATGCACCTGGTTATAAGGATACCTGAAGGTTTAAGCGTGCTTAGCGTTGAATCTCCCATTTCAACAGCTAAAATTTCCATTTTACGAGACCAGGTCAGGGTGACATGGATTGATAAGTCACAGCAGGCGTTTGAAATTACGGACGGAATGCCCCTGTTGGTTATTACAACAAAAACAACGGGTGCGTCCCGTGACGGAAAAAGTTATAGCCTTAAGTTGAGTGATGAAAGCCACTTCATTAATGCAAACGGGGAATTGATCTCCGGGGTAAGTCTCATACTTCCGACAATCAACCTTATTGCAAAAAAAGATATTGCACTGACAGTATACCCGAATCCCTTCATGGAGAATGCCAACCTTAACTACCTGCTCCCAGGGGAGGGACACGTCATCATTTCCCTTTTCGACCAGGCAGGAAGACTTGTTCAGGAAATAGTAAACGGTGACTGTCAAGCCGGCAATCATCAGGCTAAAATTAACGGCGCCGACCTGATACCGGGCATTTACTATTACAGCATCATATACAATGGCAGCGACCAATTTAAAAGTACGGGAACAATAATTAAATCCAAATAAGCGGCGTTCTTTTTATTAAATCCAAAAAGGGGTGCCGGCAGGTACTCCTTTTTTTTATTTATCTCTGGCAGCTTTGAAAAATTATATAATTTAGCCTGTGACGGCAATAAACTGTCAACAGGATGAAAAGCGCACCTCCTCTTTTCTTTCTTTCTAACTTCAGTCATTCGATCTGGCTTTTCTTGAGCTATCTGATCATTTCTTCGGGTTTGTTTCTGTCAGTTCCCGATATTTCTGCACAAACCGCAAACCAGGAAGAATTACTTAAACAAAAAGCCCTTCTATTTAAAAACAGGATCGAATATGACAGCGCCCTTATCTATTATAGTAAATTAAGTGATTTACTTGAAACGACAGGAGATAAAAAAGAGGAAATCCTGAACGAGTTAAACTTTTGCGACATTTATGTTCTACAGAGAAATTTCGTACAGGCGCAGGCAGGTTTGGAAGAAGCTGCAAATAAAATTCACAAAGGGTTTCCAGACGATATCGACCTTGGACCCGAACTTTACCAGGTGAAAGGCAGTTATCTGCTTGCACAAGGGGAAATGGATTCTGCAAAACTTTATCTTGAACGATCCATCAAATTAAGAACCGCTCACTGTGGAACACAGGATACATCTTTGCATTATGCATACAATAAACTGGGAAATCTCTACCTGGCAAAGGCAAACTATGATTTAGCCTTTGATTGCCATCAAACAGCATTAGTGCTTTCCCTGAAAAAGAGCAATCCCGTAAATTTCTTAACGGCCTCTTCTTACCAGAACCTGGGTATTGCCGCGCACATGAAAGGTGATTACAAACTGGCTGAAGACTGTTATACCAAATCATTGCACCTCAAGGAAGAGCTATTTGGTCAGAACGATCCTGCACTGGCTAGGATTTATATAAATCTCGGCAAGTTTTCCATGGACCTTTCTAAATATGACCAGGCACTCGAATATTATGATAAAGCTGAGCAACTGCTTTTATCTCGTTTTGACCGGAATGATTTAATCTTTGCTTATGTTTATTTGAATAAAGGAAATATATTTACGCTAAAAGGAGATTATGAGAAATCCATCAGTTATTTATCAAAAGCCCGTTCCATACGTGAAAAAGTTTTAGGCACTAATAATGTGGAAGTCTTAAGTGCGTTAATGGATTTAGGCTATGTTTATGAAAAGAAAGGTGAATTAAACAGGGCCATTGATTTCTATACCCAATCCACGAAAATTAAGGACAATCCATTCATTATTAAAGCTTATAGAAACCTTGGCAATATTTATAAAACATTAAATGAACCCGATAGTGCCGATAAGTATTATAATTTATCGATTGATTTTGCTAATAAATTCTTCTCAGGGAACAGCTATGACCTCGCCCTTTGTTATCAATATTATGGTATGTTTCTGGAAAAATCGAGAAATAATGATAAATCACAGTGGTATTACGCCAAGGCAGCAGACATCTTCATCCAGTTATTTGGCACCAAGAATAAAGACCTGTCAAAAATATTCCTCCTTCAAAGTGAGTATTTCCTGGCAAAAGCTGATTATAATTCTGCTTTGATTAAGATTCAGGGAGCCTTAACGGCCCTATTGCCTGGATTTGAAGAGTCGGACCCAAGAATTAATCCCAAAATTGAAGATATCGTACTTGACCTTTATTTGCCGAATGCCTTGAGTCTTAAGGCAAAAGCTCTGTATCTGCAGTACCTGCAAAACAAAAACATTAAAGATTTAAATTTAAGTCTGGAAACCATAGACCTGACTCTTGCGGTAATTGAAGAAATACGAAAAACTTATAATGAGGAAGAAAGCCAGATGATCTTAAATAAAGATGCAAGAACCGTCATTGATCTGGGAGTAATGGTTACTTACAGTCTTTATAAAGCAACTGAAGATAAAAAATATTTAGCTGATGCCTTTCATTTCATTGAAAAGGGTCAGGCCATTATTTTGCTTAGCGCCTTGCGAGGGTTGGATGCACAATCGGATACCGATATACCCCATAATGTGCTGGATCTTGAAAATACGCTTTCCCGGGAGCTTGCCACTTACAATGGCTTTCTTTACCAGGAAAGGCAGAAGAAAGTTCCTGACCCGGGAAAGTTGCAATTGTGGAGTGACAAGATATTCAGCCTCAGGCTTTCCCATGACAGCTTATTGTCTTCGTACAAAAAATCATACCCTGAATATTTCAGGCTTAAATATGACTTCACTACGATCTCTGCAGATTCGGCAATAAAAAGTTTACCAACTGATCAAGCCATCATAGAATATCATGTGACAGATTCATTGGTGTTTGGTTTTATTCTTTCAGACGGATTATTATCCGCTGAAATATTAGGCAACAAATCCAGCCTGATCAGGAAGCTTGACAGTCTTCGGCAATTTTTCATCCGGAATGAATATTTCAATGCCGGACAGCAGGAATTCGAAGTTCTCACTACAATTTCTACCAAGCTTTATAATATATTGATCCTTCCGTTTGAAAAGGCAATTCCAGGAAAAAGGTTAATTATCATTCCCGATGGTGAGTTGGGTTATTTGTCGTTTGATCTGCTGTTAAAAGAAAAACCCATAAATAAATCGCAAGGCTACAATGATCTGCCCTGGCTTATCAGGAGTAATCCGATAAGTTACAGTAGTTCATCAACAATTCATTTCGAGCAATCCAGCCAACTTACCCGGAAAGTTACCGGAAAATTGATTGCTTTCGCCCCGTCTTATAATTACACAAGGAACACCAGAAATGCCGGCCTTATTGATTCTGTCATGCTGAAGCTCTCTCCTATCAAAGGGACTAAAGAGGAAATCAATGCTATTTCCGGCCAGTTTCAAACAAAAAAGTTATTTGATCTAAAGGCTACGGAAACCTATTTCAAAGAACATGCCGGGGAATATAGTATTTTGCACCTGGCTATGCACACAATTATTGACAATCAAAACCCATTGTATTCCAAACTTGTTTTTACACTCCCGGAACCTGGTTCTCCGGATGATGGTTACCTCAATACCTATGAACTGTTTGGCCTTCATCTGCCAGGACAACTTGCTGTTTTAAGCGCCTGCAATACAGGCAGCGGAAAACTCGAGCGCGGCGAAGGGATCATCAGCCTGGCCAGGGGATTTTTTTATGCCGGTATCCCAAGTGTGGTAATGACTTTATGGGAGATAGAGGACCATAGCAGCGCAAATCTCATGGCCATGTTTTACGAAAATCTAAAAATCGGCCTGCCAAATGACATCGCTCTTCAGCGGGCCAAGATCGCTTACCTGGAAGGTGCCGGAAAACTGCAGTCACATCCTTATTTCTGGGCAGGTTATGTATGTATCGGCAAAACTGATCCTGTGATATATACAACAACAGCCTGGAAGCCATTACATTTTGTCTTGATAACAGGTGGTATTTTATTATTTTTCACGATCATTTATTTTTTTATTAACAGGCGGGTATATTTTCATATAAAGTGGTATTAAACAATAAATAATATTGCTTTCAGTTAACCAGTATTCAAGTCTAAATCAGCATGAAAAGTTGGTATTGCTTAAGCCCGTCAATGTTCCGTATTTATCTGGAATTCATTGTATTAATGTGCTTTGTCGTTCAGTTGAGGGGGCAGATCTATCTGGATACACATTTCCTTGGGCACCTTGCCGAGCTAAAGAGAGAGAACCGTTTTGACGAAGCCATCATATTACTTGATCTGCAGCTTGATTCCTTAAGATCAATCCCAAATCCAAAACCGGCCATTGAAAACAGGTTAGTGAAAGCTGATATTTACCGGATGAATGGACAATACCGTCAATCGGAAGACCTGCTCGATTCATTGCATGCATTTTATTTTTCATCTTTAGCAACCAATGAGCCATTATCCGGGCTTTATTGGACTATTCAGGGCACACTTTTTTTAACAAGGGGAGAATTGGAGAAAGGGCGAAGTGCAATTATGCAAGCTATTGAAATCTATTCAGTCAGTTTTGGCAGGGAAGATTCACTCTTAGCCCCCTGCTATAATAAACTTGGCAATTATTTTTATTATAAAAGAATATATGATTCTGCCATGGCCTGCTATAACAAGGCCCTGGAATTAGCAAATAATAAATCCTCCAATCTGGAAGACCGCGCCTCCTATCTCCAGAACATTGGCATTATTCACCTCGAACTTTGTGATTATGCAAAAGCGGAAACCTGTTTTCTTGAGTCGCTTCATCTTAAAGAAACCATTTATTCCCCAAACAGCTATTCCTTAGGAAGAATATATCTGAATTTAGGTAGGTTTTATCAAGGTATATCTGCTCTTGACAAAGCCCTTTTTTATATAGAAAAAGCGGAAAGAATTTATTTAAGAGATGGTCTTCAAAGCCATCTCGAATTGGGAAGCATTTATTGGAATAAAGGAGTAATTTGTAATATCTTAGGAGATCATGAAATAGCTTTCACATACCTTTATAATGCTAAACAGATCATAGAATCCGGGGTCAAAGGAAATAATATCCTCCTTTCACCACTTTTTATGGACATTGGCCTTGCTTACGATAAGAATAAAGAAAAAGATAAAGCAATAGTTTTTTATAATTCTTCATTAATAGGCGCAGATGCATTTCTTAAAGCCAAAATATACAGGAACTTAGCCAACTTATACCTCCAGGAAGGAGATTTAAAAAAAGCAGAGGAATATTTTAATAAACTACCTGGAATAATAAAAGAAACTTCTGATATTGAAAATCCGGAAAATGCTTTGACATTCCTTTATTACGGAGAATTTTTAATAGAAAACGGGGATGAAAGAGCCTTAGAATATTTAAACAAAGCCTTTGAAATTTTTAGTAAAAGTTTAGGGTTTCACAACCGGGATGTCGCTGCCTCACTTCAAAGTATCGGGGACTATTATTTAAAAAAAGATCAACTCCACCTTGCTCTATCTTATTATCAAAAAAGCCTCATCTCAATTTCCAAATCCTTCACAGACACCAACATCCTGGTAAACCCTTCCAATCAATCTTTAAACACAAATTTGCTTCTAATCAATATATTATTGCAAAAAGCTTTTTGCCTTAATAAGTTCTTTTATAAAAACGAAAATGTTACCTTTTTAATTTCATCTGTTCAAACCTATCTTTTATGTATGGATATGATTGACCAACTGCGAATGGCTTACCGCGCTGAAAACAGCCAAATGTTACTTTCCGGCGATATCTATAAGATCTATAAAAAAGCTATTGATATTTGCCTGGTTACATTTGGCTATACGAATGACTCTGTATGGTTATACAAGGCGTTCGAAATATCGGAAAGGGGAAAGTCAATGGTCCTTCTCAGTGAACTGAAAGATGCCAATGCTAAAAAACTCGGATCCATACCTGAAGATCTGAGAAAAACTGAAAAAGAAATTAAAAGCAACTTATACCTATACCGCAACAATATTTGGGAAGAAGAAAATCAATCTGAGCCTGATGAAAACAAGCTTAGTTACCTACGGTCAAACCTCCTGGCCTATGAAATGAGATACGACAGTTTATTAGATCATCTCGAACGAGTTTACCCGGATTATTTTAAATTAAAATATGACCCTTCTGTAGTGTCAGTTGCAGAATTGCAAACTATTCTCGAAAATGATGAAGTCATTATTGAATATACGCTTTCGGAAGAATATGTTTATACATTTCTTATTTCTGAAAATCATTTCGAGGTCAGAAAGGCTATCATTGATTCGTCTTTCATTCAGGATATTTTCGCTATGCGCAATAATTTGGATTTTCTCCATGTTCCGGATTATTCTCTTCAGGATTATATGGATTATCAGCGTACTGCAAATAAACTTTACACTATATTGATTGAACCGGTTGATAACCAATTGCTGAGAAAAAGAGTTATTATTATTCCTGATGAAGAGTTAAGTTATCTTTCTTTTGAATCACTGATTGAAGCAATTGTACCTTCTGATACTATTGAATTCCGGGACCTGCCTTACCTGATCAATAAATGTCCGATAAGCTATGCGGCATCTTCAACTATCTTAACCCTTATAAAGAAAGGGCCAAGGCCCGTTTTGCGAAATGGGGTTCTTGCACTTGCACCCAGTTACGACATCCTGAAAAGAAGCATCCTTGCCAATAATAAGGCATTAGCTCAACATTTAAATGCAGGAAATGATCTTCCTGGTGCGGAATGGGAAGTGGAAACCATCCTTAAAATCATGAAAGGAAAGAAACTCGTAGGTGAAAATGCAACTGAAGCTGAATTTAAAAAGTGGGCATCTTTCTATGATATCTTGCATTTTGCAATGCATACGAGGATAGACGATGATAATCCACTTTCTTCCATGCTTTCGTTTTATCCATATGGAGGTGGTGGAGAAGATGGTGTATTGCATACTTACGAAATCTATAACCTGGATCTTAAAGGTGAGCTGGCTTTTCTTAGTGCATGCAGTACAGGCAATGGAAAGCTGCAAAAAGGCGAAGGGGTGCTTAGTCTCGCCAGGGCATTTACTTATGCCGGTATGCACAGTGTGGTAATGACCCTTTGGGATGTTGAAGATATCAGCAGCGGGAATATTATCGCGTCGTTTTATCAATTACTTGGTAAGGGTTATCATAAAGATGTAGCTTTGCGCCTGGCTAAACTGAACTACCTGGAGAAAACCAAATCAGAAATTGAATTGCACCCGGCTTTCTGGTCAGGTTTTGTTCTATATGGCAACAACCGGGGGTTCAGACAAGGCCAATATGATTTATACTTAATTTTGCTTTTTGTTTTAGGCGGCTTGATTATTTTCATTTCTTTTATCCTGACCAGAAGATACATTAAATTCAGGAAAAACTACAGGCGAATTGACATCGATTTACCCATCGAATTTCGGGCAAAAGACAGGCTTTGACCAGATCAGGGAACTTGTTGCGGCGCGTTGTATTTCGGAGATGGGCCGGCAGCGTGTCCTGCAGCTATCATTCAGCGCCGATTTTGACCTGGTCAGCCGCCTGCTGAAAGAAACCAGAGAATTCCTCACTATCCTGGAAACAGGTCTCCCCTTCCCGGCGCAGGATTACCTTGACCTCTCCCCTGTTCTGTCTCGCATCCAGATACCCGGTACTTACCTGTTACCCGAAGAGCTCGTCGATCTGCGCCTATCGCTGCGGACCATTTCCGGATGCCTGGCTTTCTTCCGGCTGACTGCTGCTCAAGCTTTCACCCACCTCAAGGCATTAGCAGGTGACCTGGAGGTTCCAGGCCATATCCTTCGCGAAGCCGACCGGATCCTTGATGAGAAAGGCCATCTCCGCGACAGTGCCTCCCCGGACCTGGCCCGGATCAGGAAAGAGATGCGAAACAAAACGGTTGCCAGCGAAAAAATGATTGGCCAGCTACTTAATATGGCAAGAAATTCGGGCTGGACCTCCACTGATGCCGAAATCACCCTGAGTGACGGCAGGCTTGTGATACCGCTGCAGGCCACCCATAAACGCAAGATCAAGGGAATTATCCATGATGAATCTGCCAGCGGGCAAACGGTTTACCTTGAGCCTGAGGCCTGCCTGGAAATCAACAATGAGGTCCGCGAACTGGAAAATGCCGAAAGGCGGGAAATCATTCATATCCTGCTTCTTTTCAGCGATTATATCAGGCCGGAAACGGGAACACTTCTGAAAGCTTACGATTTCCTTGGAGAAATGGATTTTATCCGCGCTAAAGCCCGCTTCGCCCTTGAGATAGAAGCCGATGAGCCTGTGCTCGTTCCAGGATCAGTTATTGATTGGGTAAATGCCCGTCACCCGCTTCTTTACCTGTCATTAACAGCCAAAACAAAAACAATTGTTCCACTGAATATCAGGCTTGATACAGAAGACAGAATCCTCATCATTACAGGTCCTAACGCAGGGGGAAAATCTGTCTGCCTGAAAACCGTCGGATTGATCCAGTATATGTTGCAAAACGGGTTATTAGTACCCATGGATCCTGACGCAAAAGCCGGCATTTTCGAAAATATTTTTATCGACATAGGCGATGAGCAATCCCTTGAAAACGACTTGAGCACTTACAGCTCCCATTTGTTAAACCTGGCCTATTTTATCGGGAACTGTGGCCCCCGGAGTTTATTCCTCATCGATGAACTGGGAACGGGCACTGATCCATCGCTGGGTGGCGCCATTGCTGAGGCAGCGCTTGAGAAGCTCAGTGAAACAAAGGCTTTCGGGGTAGTAACTACCCACTATTCCAACCTGAAACTATTGGAAGGAAGAGTTCCTGGTGTCCTGAACGGGGCTATGCTGTTTGATACCAAACGCCTGCAGCCCTTATACATCCTGGCATCCGGAAAGCCCGGAAGTTCTTTCACTTTTGAAATCGCCCGCCGGATCGGGTTTCCGGAAGAGGTGATCCAGGTGGCCATTGGCAAAGCGGGAAAAACCCACCTCGACTTTGAGCAGCAGCTCCAGGAGGTGGAAACGGAAAAACTCCGGCTTGAAAAACAGCTTAAGGAATTTAAGGTCGCCGATGGTTTTCTCGGTGAACTGATTGAGAAATATGAGATCCTGAAGACAGAACTCGAAAAAACCCGTAAAGACATCCTGGAAAAAGCACGGCAGGAAGCGAGGGAAATACTTGAGCAGTCAAACAGGATCATCGAAAATACCATCAGGGAAATCCGGGAATCACAGGCTGAGAAGGAAAAAACGAAATCTGCCCGGTCAGAGATAGAAAAATACAGGCAAAGAATCATCATATCGTCAACAGAAGAAGAAAAAAAAGCCATTAAGCCTGAGAAAGCCAAAGGACTGCTGCCATGGAAGCCTGGTGATTGGGTTTCTATTGAAGGGCGGCAAAACCCGGGTGTAATTCAACGGATTAAAAATAATGAAGCCTTCGTTGATTTTGACGGGTTGAAGATTGCTTTACCCCTACAAAACTTACTACCTGCAAAGTCTCTTACCATAAAGCCGACAGGTTTAGGCTCCCCATTTATCCGTGATCTGAATGAAAAAGCTGTCAATTTTAAGCTCACTCTTGATCTCAGGGGACAAATGGCCGATGAGGCCCTGATGATGGTCCGAAAATACCTTGATGATGCCTATTTGCTAAGGATAAAGGAAGTCAGTATCCTTCACGGGAAGGGCGAAGGCATTCTCAGAAGAGTGATCCGGGACTATCTTTCTGATGTTGATGAAGTTATATCATTCGAAGATGAACAGCCCGACCGGGGCGGGTCGGGAATCACCAGGGTCGTAGTCAAATAATTATAAAAGGGACTTAATTGACTTTGCATCCCTGAATTAAATTAATCGTTAAATGAAAATATTTACCCGAAGCAATATATTATCCATGAGCGATATCTACCTTTAAAAAACACTACCTTTGTATATACCATTAAATTAAACATTATTTTAAGCGACTGACAATCAACCATAAACCGACACCTATCATTCACCAACATAACTATTTTGATAACCAAAATCAGATCATATGAGGCTTGCAAGAAAATCAACCGATTTAAAAAAGAGGATGCGAGATGCGTTAAAGGGAGGTGGCGATGAAGCGATCCAGAAGCAAAAAGCAACTGGTAAGCTAACTGCGAGGGAAAGGATCCTGGCCTTACTCGATCCCAAATCATTTCACGAATACGACCTTTTTGTCGAGCATGCCGGAAAGGACTTTGATATGGATAAAAAGTACCTGCCGGGCGATGGTGTGATCACGGGAACAGGTGTACTTTCAGGCCATCCGGTTTGCATTTTTGCCCAGGATTTCACGGTTGCCGGCGGTTCTCTTGGCTACATGCATGCGAAAAAGATCACTAAGATCATGGATCATGCCATGAAACTGAAAGTGCCTCTGATTGGCATCAATGATTCCGGAGGTGCCCGAATCCAGGAAGGGGTAAATTCCCTGGCCGGCTACGGGGAAATCTTTTACCGGAACACATTGGCTTCGGGGGTAATTCCGCAGATTTCTGTCATCCTGGGGCCCTGCGCCGGGGGCGCAGTTTATTCCCCTGCCCTTACCGACTTCGTTTTTGTAGTGGATAAAATTTCCAAAATGTTCATCACTGGTCCTGAAGTCATAAAAGCCACCATTGGCGAAGAGATCTCCATGGAAGACCTTGGCGGTGCAAGAGTACATGCGGAAATTACCGGCAATGCGCATTTCTTTTCTAAAAGTGAACAGGAGTGTTTTGACCAGATCAAGCAGCTAATTACTTTTATCCCCTGGAATAACGAAAAAAAGGCTGATTCTTTTCCAAAACGGCCGCCAAAGAGCAGAAGCTATAAAATTGATCAGATTATTCCACCCGACCCCAAGCAATCCTATGACGTCAGAGATGTGATAAAAGCATTGGCTGATGATTCTGAATTTCTTGAGGTTCAGGAATTATGGGCAAGGAATATTGTTATTGGCTTTGGGCGGGTTGACGGGGAGACTGTCGGTTTCGTGGCCAATCAGCCCTTATACCTTGCCGGTGTGCTTGATGTGGATTCATCAGATAAAGCAGCGAGGTTTATTCGCTATTGCGACGCTTTTAATGTACCGCTGGTCACCTTGGTTGACCTTCCAGGTTATCTTCCCGGCATCGACCAGGAACATTCCGGTGTCATCAGGCATGGGGCAAAATTATTATACGCCTATTCTGAAGCAACTGTTCCTAAGATTACGGTGATTCTGCGGAAAGCTTACGGCGGAGGATATATCGCCATGTGTTCACACCATCTGAAGGCCGATTTCGTATTTGCGTGGCCGACTGCTGAAATTGCTGTTATGGGGCCTGAGGGCGCTGCCAATATTATCTTCCGCACTGAGATCAAAAATTCTGATAACCCGGAGGCAACCAGGAAGGTTAAAATCAAAGAGTACAAAGAAAAGTTTGCCAACCCTTACGTTGCTGCGGCCTACGGCTATATCGACGCGGTCATCGAACCTCCCGAAACCAGGAGTATCCTGGTTCATGCCTTACATATCAGCTCTCAGAAACAAGAGATCCCACCTAAGAAAAAGCATGGTATTCCTCCATTCTAATCCAATAATCATGACAGAACAAAAAGATATTCATATAGATCCAGTGGAGGAGCAAGTATTCGATTCTTTCCAATTAGATGATGTCAATTATGAGACAATTTTAACGGAAAAATTTAAGCATAGAAAAACCTTCCAGGAACCAGACCCTAAGAAGATCTTAGCCTTTATACCCGGAAAAATCAAAAAAGTCCATGTAAAAAAGAAGAGTAAGGTTAAGGAAGGAGATATCCTCTTAGTACTTGAAGCTATGAAAATGAACAACAACATTTTCTCACCCATGAAAGGAACCATTAAAGAAGTTTATGTCACAGCCGGGCTTTCTGTGTCAAAAGGCGCTTTACTGGTAGAATTCAAGTAATGATTTTAAGCTGGCTCAGACTGAAACAGTTTATTGGTTTTTTCAATAAAAGACAGGATTTCTCCCTTACCTAAATTTGAATGGGCAGATGACAGTATAAAGGGTGGAAGTTCTTCCCAGTCATTTAAAAGTTCTCTTTTATAGACCTCGAAATTAGAGGCAAGCTGATTTGTCGAAAGTTTATCAGTTTTGGTGAGTACCAGGGTGAAATGCAGTTGTTTTTCGCCAAACCAGTTTATTACTTTCCGGTCGCTGTCCTGCATTGACAATCTTGAATCAACCAGTAGAAAAGTTGACATCAGGTTTGACCGTTTTAACAGGTATTGTTCGATTACCTGCTCCCATTGTTTTCTTTTAGCCTTGGCTGCGTGGGCATAACCATAACCCGGAAGATCTACAAGATACCATTCCTCATTGATTAAAAAATGGTTAATGAGCTGCGTTTTGCCAGGGGTGGAAGAGGTTTTAGCCAGCATTTTCTGGCCTGTTAACATATTTATCAGAGATGATTTACCAACATTTGACCTGCCGATAAATGCATATTCAGGCAAAAGCGGCTTCGGGCACTGGCTGAAATCTATGCTGCTGACTATAAACTCGGCCTTTATAGAAATTCCCACTTTACTCCTCTCTTTTGTAAGTAGCTATATGCCTGTCTATCTTGAATACATATATATCGCTGATGGTAACAATGATACCTGTTTCCTCAACATCTCCGAATCCGCGGTTTAAAGCAGTTCCAAACGTCTTCATGGTTGATGACAGGCTCATATATGCATTCACCAAAGGAGGGACATTTTCATTCTGGGCCCTGACCTTTTGCACCAGGATTTTGTAATTCTCCTCATAAGTTGACCCGGTAAAGATGCTTTCCAGGTAATTTTTATCATGACGGATAGGCAATGATTCAATTGGTACCAATAGCTGGTCAGGATCAGGAAAAAATCTCTGCAGGAAATACAATACAAGATCCCTGGCAAAATGATCATACTGGGGATACATGGTTACCTTGCCGAAGAGGTATTTATTCCCGGGATTATCAATTACGATGGCACCAAGACCATCCCAGAGGTTATCAAGTGAATACATCCCTTTCCTGAAATTGAACTGCGGCTGGTAATTAGGCTGAACGAATGATCTGCCCAGTTCAATGCTCCAGGGAAGGTACTCCTTAATAAATTTAGGTGAAAATTTAAAAAGTTCCGCCGTCGGGGAGAGCACTTCACCGTTTTTATCGAACTGGAAGTTTCTGCCCTGGGCAAAACGATATCCTCCTACAATTTCCTTCTCTTCAGGGTTCCAAACGATAAGCTGCCGGAATGGTTTATCTCCCAGGTCAAATTCATCAATATCAATTTCATTTCCTGTACCGCCTCCGGAGTCTTTGAAAGTAATCTCCCTGAGTCTGCCTAACTCTCTCATAAGATTCGGCGAATCCCTGTAATCGAATATGTAAATCAGATTATTACCATTATTCGTTTTCCTTACAAATTTTTCCGGTGTCAGTTCGGCTTCAAGCAAGGTTTTGTCAACCGGTGGAATGACTGTCTTCATAAAGTATTATTTATGCAGTATCAAAATATAAAATCCTGATCGGGATTAGTTTCAAGTTTGTAAACATGCTCACGAAGAAGCGATGCCCATTGCTGGTCTGTTTTGCTTTTATCGAAAACACTGATTGGTATTGGTTTCCCGAATGTGATCGGGATCACATTATTTTTGAATTTATACATTTGATCCACCAGGAACAGCATTTCAATGTTTGCTTTAATGCCTATTCTCTTCCTCAGATTGGCCAGATTATAAAAGAAATTCGTGTTCCTGCCTGAGATAAAAACAGGGATAATATCGCGTCCTGAGGCTTTGGCTTTTGTCAGAAATGTTTTTTTCCATTCGACATCCATAATAATCCCCGAGTGCTTCCTGGATACAAGCCCGGCAGGAAAGTACAGGATAAGCATGTTGGAGGAAAAGGTTTCGTTGAATATCCTGATATTGTCGGCATTGCTGCCATGTTTGTTGATAGGGATGAACAGTTCATAGAGGTTGGGAAGGTTCATCAGCAGGTCGTTAACTGGAAAGATGACATCTTTTTTTATTTTTCCTGCCTCGTGCAGCAGTGCAATCCCATCCATTCCCCCCAGGGGATGGTTGGAAGCGATCAGAAACCTTCCTTCCTGATCTATAACCGGTGGATTAATCACCCTAGTAGTGACCTGAAAGCCTTCGAGGATTGCCTGGACATAATCCAATCCCCACTTGTTCCTGTTCTTATAAATAAAATCATTTAACTCATCCTGATGGATGATTCTTCCCAACAACCGAAAAACAAAGCCTGGTATGCTTTTAGCCATACGGGGGTTTTTTGCACGAAATACCCCCTCGATATCAATAAACTTGTCCGAAATAACAGGCAGTTCTTCCCTTAATTTTCGATGAACCATAGATTCCATAAACATTGTTTCCAGAACAAATTTAATCAATATTTCAATTTTCATGATTTGTCTTGATAATTCTAGTATTACACTGTGCTCAACCGCCTCCTTCTGCCTGATTATATGATTGCTCCACAATAATTTATATGATTTAAACTGAAAATTGTTAATAAAAAATGAAACCTTGTTAGTTAAAAAGTGGTAAAAGGTGGTAAAATGTGGTAAAACCAATCTATATTTACGTCAAAATTCCTTAGATCCTTGTTAAACATTGTCGGGACATACGAATGCAGGGTTGATTCCAAAGGAAGACTCATGTTTCCAGTGGATTTCAAAAACCAGCTTTCAGAAGTGGTAAGCCAGGGTTTTGTAATAAAGCGGGGCATTTTCCGTAACTGCCTTGAGCTTTATCCTGTCCCGGAATGGAATGCTGAAAGTGCACGGGTCAATAAACTCAACCGGTTCAGGAAGAAAAATGTTGATTTCATCAGGAAGTTCATGGCAGGGGTGAAAACTGTCGAACTGGACAATGCCGGCCGTTTGCTTATCCCTAAAGACCTGTTCAACTTCGCCACTATCAGCAAGGATATCGTTATGGCCTCGGTCGTCAACAAGATTGAGATCTGGGACAAGGACGAATACGAAAAAGCAATATCGTATGATCCTGAGGAATTCGCAAACCTGGCTGAAGAGGTCATGGGCGATATTGACGTAGAACCAAAAGAATGATGTACCACATTCCTGTCCTGTTGAATGAATGCATTAAAGGCCTGAATATCCATCCTGAAGGGATCTATGTGGATGTAACCTTTGGAAGTGGCGGACATTCCCGTAAAATCCTGGAAAAGCTATCCTCAGGCAGGCTTATTGCATTCGACCGCGACAAAGATGTTCATGACAACCTGATTAAAGATGAACGCTTTGTCTTTATTCACCAAAACTACCGCTATCTGAAGAACTTCCTGAAATTTCAGGGAATTCTGCAAATCGACGGTTTATTAGCCGATCTGGGCATTTCGTCATGGCAAATTGATCAACCTGAGAGGGGATTCTCTATACGCCTGGATGGTGACCTGGATATGCGAATGGACCAGGGGCAGGAACTCAACGCTGCGAAAATCATAAATTCCTACTCAGCAGTTCGATTAATTCAACTATTCAGACAATATGGTGAAATCGATAATTCAAGAAGGCTGGCAGAAGAAATTCTCAATGAGAGGGCAATTCAGCGCATAGGGTCAACCGAATCATTAAAGAATGTTATTCTTCGTGTCGCGCCCAGGAGCAAGGAAAACCAATATCTGGCCAAGGCTTTTCAAGCTATCCGTATCGAGGTCAATGAAGAACTCGATGCACTCAAAGATTTGCTGAAACACACGAATGACATCCTGAAACCGGGAGCCAGGATGGTTGTCATCTCTTATCACTCATTAGAAGACAGGCTGGTAAAAAACTATTTCAGGACCGGGAATTTTGACGGTATTCCTGTTAAAGACTTTTATGGCCAACAGATTGCGCCCATGCGTCCTGTAAACAGGAAAGCGATCATTCCATCAAAAGATGAACAATTGGCCAATCCGCGGTCAAGAAGCGCCAAATTAAGGATTGCTGAGAAGATATAACTATGTCAAGAGAAGGAGAAATAAAAGCAAACTCTTACCTGCGGCCGGGCAGCAAGAACCCCTTTACCAGGAAAAAGGTGGGCAAGTCAATGCATTCCATGCTTGATGGCACCTTTTTAACCAGGGATAAATTCAAGCGGGCATTGCCATTTATATTATTTCTGATGGTTCTGGGAGTGATTTATATAACGAACATTTTCCATGTTGAAAAGACCAAGCGGCAAATCGATGACCTTGAAGAAGAGCTCAGGGAATTAAGGTATGAATATATTTCTTCAAGGAGTAAACTCATGTATGAGAGTAAGCCATCTGAGATAGCAATCAAATTAGAAGAAACCGGAATCCGTGAGTCCATGGTCCCTCCCCGGAAGATTATGGTCAGCAAGGACAATAAGACCAAGTAAGTCATGAAAGATATAAAGAAGGACATATTATGGCGGGTTTACCTTGTGTATTTCGGGGTTTTGGTCTTCGCAATGGCAATCATCGGAAAGGCTGCTTATATCCAGTTTGCCCTTAAGGATGAGTTAATGGAAAAGGCCAAGAAGCAGGAAATCAAGTATTTTCCAATTGAAGCATTAAGAGGGAATATCATGGCTCGTGACGGAAGCCTGTTGGCCTCATCAATCCCGGAATTTGAGATCAGAATGGATCTGTCACCTGAGGTTGTTATACCGGAACTGTTCAATTCTAAGATCGACTCATTATCAATGATGCTGTCCCAACTATTTGAGGATAAAAATGCAAGAGCATATAAATCTGAATTGCTCAATGCAAGACAAGCCGGCAACAAGTATTACCTGATCAGGAATCATGTAAAATATTATGAATTAAAAAAGCTCAAGAAGTTCCCGATCTTCCGCGAAGGCAAATACAGCGGGGGATTAATCGTTCTGCGCAAGACCACCAGGGAATTGCCCTATAAGGATTTAGCCCGGCGTACCATCGGATTTGAAAATCCGGTCGAAAGTCTTTATGTCGGACTGGAAGGGGCCTACAGCAATGAACTAAAAGGCTACGATGGCCAACAATTAAAGCGAAGGATCAGCCAGGGAGAATGGATCCCGGTGAGTGACAATCCGGAAGTGGAACCCAGGGATGGTAAAGACATCATTACAACCATTGATATCAATATCCAGGATCTGGCTGAATCTGCCCTTGCCAGGCATCTGGAAGAAAATCAGGCTTTTCAGGGCTGTGCCATCCTGATGGAAGTAAAGACCGGTGAAATCAGGGCAATTGCCAACCTGAGATATGATGCAAAAGACGGTCAATACAAAGAGACCTATAATTACTCGATCGGTGAAGCGGTTGAGCCAGGGTCAACATTTAAGCTTGCCTCTCTCATCACGGCCCTGGAAACAGGACAGGTGAAGCTTTCAGACTATTATTATGTTGGCAATGGCAGGGTCCAGTACCATAACCGCTGGATGGAAGATTCCCACAGACCGGATTCCAGCTACATGAGTGTCCGTGAGATTTTCGAACAATCATCAAACGTGGGCGTATCCAAGATTATCACTTCCCTTTTCGGGAATAAACCAGAATTGTATGTGGATCATCTCCGGAAGATGTCACTTGGAAAGCCGCTGGGAATTGAAATCCCGGGAGAAGGAGATCCATACATCAAGGATCCGAAAGATAGCAAGTACTGGTATGGAACCAGCCTGCCATGGATGTCGATCGGTTATGAATTAACGATTACCCCCCTTCAACTCCTGACATTCTATAATGCCATTGCCAATAATGGTGTGATGGTGAAGCCGCTTTTTGTAAGCGAGATCCGGGAGGGGGGGCAAACAATAAAGAAATTCGATCCTGTGGTAATAAACCCGGCTGTCTGCACTCCCGTTACCCTTCAACTCGTGAGATCATTACTGGAGGGCGTTGTTATGAATGGCACAGGGAAAATCCTGAAAGATTCAACTTATAAAATTGCGGGTAAAACCGGTACAGCTCTCATTGCAGAAGGCTCAAAAGGTTACACGCAAAAAAAGTATAACGCTTCATTCGTCGGTTATTTCCCGGCTGATAACCCAAAATACTCCTGTATTATCGTTGTAAACCGTCCGGAAGCCGGAAAATACTATGGAGCGGCCGTAGCTGCACCTGTTTTCAAAGAGATTGCCAATAAAGTGTATGCCACGCAGCTGGATATACATGACCAGGATGATAAAAAATATTTTACCGAAAAGTTCTTGCCTGCCGCGGCAAGAGGGGATTACAAAGATTTGCGGACCAGTTTGTCTGCAATGTCTTATGCCGTAAGACTACCATCACAAAACCCGGAATGGGTGGCCATGGATAGTTCCACGACGGTGATGCTTCTTCAACCGACCTTTTTTGGGAGTGATACTATCCCGGATTTGACCGGTTTAACGGCCAAAGATGCTGTTTACATGATGGAAAAGGCAGGTATTTCTTCAGTCATTCATGGAAAAGGAATTGTATTCAGCCAGTCGCTTCCGGCCGGCACACCCCTGGTAAAAGGCAGTGAAATAATCTTAACCCTGGAAAACCCAATCCGTTGAAAATACTCAGCGAAATATTATATAAGGCCGGAACGGTTAAGATCGTAGGTAATCCGCATATAACGGTCCCTGCTATTTATTTCGATTCCCGGAAAATTACCCCGGGAGATCTTTTCATAGCCGTCAGGGGGACACAGGCCGACGGTCATCAATATATCCGGATGGCATTGGAATCCGGGGCCCGGGTAATTGTTTGTGAAGAAATGCCCGGATTGCTGGCTGAAGGTGTCACATACATCCAGGTTAAAGACAGCAGCAAAGCACTCGGCATCATGGCCGCTAACTTCTATGATAACCCTTCGGAGGAGTTAGTCCTCGTTGGTGTCACTGGTACTAACGGTAAAACGACAATTGCGACCCTTCTTCACCAGGTATTTTCGGAGCTTGGATATGGTTGCGGGCTTTTATCAACCATCCGGAACCTGATCCTTAATGAGGAAATCCCCTCGACTCATACAACCCCGGACCCGTTACAGCTGAATTACCTGCTGCGGAAACTGGTCGAACAGGGAGGCGAATATTGTTTCATGGAGGTCAGCTCCCATGCAATAGCACAAAACCGGATAGCAGGGCTGAAATTCGCCGGGGGGATATTCACAAACATTACGCACGATCATCTGGATTATCACAAGACTTTCCAGGAATACCTTCTGGCTAAGAAGAGATTCTTTGACGAACTTCCGGCTGAAGCGTTTGCTTTAACTAACAGGGATGATAAAAACGGCCAGGTGATCGTTCAGAACACCAGGGCCAAAGTCCAGACCTATGCTTTAAAATCACCTGCCGACTTCAAATGCAGGATCCTGGAAAACCTGCTGGAAGGTTTGCAACTTTCGATCAATAACCTCGAAACCTTTTGCAGGCTTACCGGGGAATTCAACGCTTACAATCTCACGGCCGTATATGGCGCATCAGTTTTGCTGGGTCAACTTCCTGAAAGTATCCTAACCTGTTTAAGTTCAATACCCCCGGTAGAAGGGCGGTTTGAAACCATTCATTCCGGCAATAACATTACAGGTATCATTGATTACGCCCACACGCCCGATGCTTTAAAGAATGTGCTGGATACCATAGGAGAGCTCAGGACACGGAACGAAAAACTCATAACCGTAGTCGGGGCCGGAGGCGACCGTGACAGGTCCAAGCGGCCCCTTATGGCAGGCATCTGTGCCGATTGGAGCGACCTGGTCATCCTCACTTCTGACAACCCACGGTCAGAAGAACCGGAATTGATCATTGAGGAGATGAAGCAGGGAATTACAGCTGACAGGCAGCGGAAAGTCATGACAATAGTCAATCGCAAAGAAGCAATCAGGACTGCCTGTCATCTTGCACAACCCGGTGACATCATCCTTATTGCAGGAAAAGGACATGAAAAATACCAGGAAATAAAAGGGATCAGATACCCATTCGACGATAAGAAGATATTGGAAGAAATGTTATTACCAGCTAATCAAAAACCAGTATAGGCCATGTTTTATTATATAGCTGATTATCTGCAAAGATGTTGTGATGTCCCCGGAGCGGGGGTCTTTCAGTACATTTCCTTCAGGACAGCGGCAGCAGTAATTGTCTCCTTGCTGATCTCCCTGGTTTTTGGCACAAAGTGGATTAAATACCTGAATAAAAAGCAAGTAGGGGAAACTATCCGTGATCTCGGCCTTGAAGGACAACTTGCAAAACAAGGCACTCCAACAATGGGAGGATTGATCATCCTCGCCTCCATCCTGATCCCGACTTTGCTGTTTGCCAAACTCGATAATATTTACATCCTCCTGATGATCTTTACCACAGTATGGCTGGGGTCTGTCGGATTTCTCGATGATTACATCAAAGTATTCAGAAAGAATAAAAATGGCCTGAGCGGAAAGTACAAGATACTTGCGCAGGTTATCCTGGGCATAGTCGTCGGGGCGACAATGTATCTCAGTAATTCCGTCGTCCTCAGGGAAAAATTGCCGCCAAGCGGCCCTTCTATAGAACAGCACGTCAGCGGGAGTGATCTCTCCTCAAAATTTAAAAGTGAAGGGATTAAATCGACCAAAACCACTATCCCTTTTGTAAAAGATAACGAATTCGATTATGCCGTCCTGCTTAAATGGTTGGGACCAGATTATGAAAAATATGCTTACTTAATCTTTATACCGCTAGTAATTTTCATTATTGCAGCTGTTTCAAATGGTGCAAACCTCACTGATGGCATGGACGGACTGGCTACAGGCACTTCGGCCATCATCGGGGCAACACTTGGTCTGTTGGCTTGGGTATCAGGTAACATCGTCTTTGCCGATTACCTGAATATCATGTACCTTCCCAATACCGGGGAACTGACCATTTTTATCGGCTCTTTTGTCGGCGGTTGCATCGGATTCCTCTGGTATAACTCCTACCCTGCCCAGGTCTTTATGGGCGACACGGGAAGCCTGGCATTAGGCGGAAGTATTGCGGTCTTCGCCATCATTATCAGAAAAGAATTGTTAATTCCGATCCTTTGCGGGATTTTCCTGATGGAAAGCCTATCTGTGATCCTGCAGGTAAGTTATTTCAAGATTACAAAACGTCGTTTTGGCGCAGGACGGAGAATTTTTAAAATGTCGCCGTTACACCATCATTTCCAGGTTTTAGGCTACCCTGAACCTAAGATTGTTCAGCGCTTTATGATTGTAGGCATTATTCTGGCCGTCATCACGATCATTACTTTAAAGTTGAGATAAGAGATGAAAAGATTCGACATCGTCATATTAGGGGGAGGCGAAAGCGGGACCGGGGCTGCGGTTCTTGCAAAGCGGAAGGGATTCCGTCCCCTGGTGTCGGATAAAGGTTCTATTAAGGATAAATATAAATTAGTTCTGCAGGAAGAAGGGATAGACTTTGAAGAAAATAAACATACAGAAGAAACCATCCTTGGGGCTGGAGAAATCATTAAAAGCCCGGGGATACCGGAAAATGTTCCGGTTGTAACTCGGGCACGGCAGAAAGGGATTCCTGTAATATCTGAAATAGAGTTTGCCTGCAGGTTCACCAGGGCAAAGCTTATTTTCATCACAGGCAGCAACGGTAAAACTACCACTACCCTTCTAACTCATCACATTCTGAAAACTGCAGGACTGAATGTAGGCCTGGCAGGTAATGTTGGCAATAGTTTCGCCCTAAAAGTCGCCCATGATAATCATGACTTTTATGTCCTCGAGATCAGCAGCTTTCAGCTTGACGGGATGTTCATGGCAAAGGCTGATCTGGCAGTGCTGCTGAATATCACACCTGACCACCTCGACAGATATGATTATGATTTCCGGAAATACATCAGTTCGAAATTCAGGGTAATCAACAATCAAACTGAAAAAGATCATTTTATCTACTGTTTCGATGATCCTGTTCTCAGGGAACAGATAGGGAAAATGGAAATAGCCGCCCGATCTTATCCTTTCACTGCCGGAGCCAAAGCATTTCCGGACGGGGCCTATATTCAAGATAATCAATTGTTTTTCAATATAAATGAAAACGAATCTACCATGACATTAGAAGAATTAGCCTTACAGGGCAGACATAACCTGTACGATTCAATGGCAGCAGGGATAACGGCCCGGCTGCTTGATATCCGCAAAGAGACAATTAAGCAGTGTCTTTCGGATTTTCAGCATATCGAGCACCGGCTTGAATTTGTTGCCAGCATTCATGGTGTTGATTACATCAATGATTCAAAAGCGACAAATGTCAATTCGACCTGGTTTGCCCTGGAAAGCATGCATAAAAATGTGATCTGGATTGCCGGCGGCCTTGATAAAGGCAATGATTATGCCTCACTGGAACCGTTGGTTGCGGCAAAAGTCAGGGCTATTATCTGCCTGGGAAAAGATAACCGAAAAATTAAAGAAGTTTTTTCCGGCTTAGTGGAAAACATTGTTGAGGTCCTGTCAGCAGATGATGCGGTAAAGGCGGCTTACAGCCTTGCCCAACGGGGTGAGGCTGTATTATTATCGCCTGCCTGCGCCAGCTTCGACCTGTTTGAAAACTTTGAAGACCGTGGAAACCAGTTTAAAGAAGCCATAAAAAATTTATAAGGGAGGCTAAAGATGTCAGACGAACTCACTCATATGAAAGGTGATCGCGTAATCTGGATGGTAGTAGTATTATTGTCACTACTCTCACTGCTTGCCGTTTACAGTTCCACCGGCACTCTTGCTTATAAATACCAGGAAGGGAATACGATCTATTATATGGTCAAGCACCTGATCATTTTACTGCTTGGTTTTGTACTGATGTACCTGGCCCATAAGGTAAAATACACTTACTATTCCCGGATATTTCAAATTGCGCTATACATTGCCATTCCCCTGCTCATCGTTACTTTGTTTTTCGGTAAGGATGTAAACGAGGCAAAGAGAGCCCTGCCACTGCCTTTTGGCCTAACCTTCCAGGCTTCTGACCTTGCGAAGTTAACCCTGATCATTTACCTGGCCCGGATTTTAACCAAGAAACAGGAGGCTCTCCATAACTTCAAATCACTGCTTTTACCGGTCATGGTTCCTATTATTTTAGTTTGCGGCCTGATTCTCCCCTCAAATCTTTCAACCGCTGTCATGCTTTTCATTACAAGCTTGTTGTTGCTGTTTATTGGAAGGATACGCTGGCTAAACCTTTTACGCCTTGTTGGAATTGCAGCGGGAGCTTTTGCCCTCTTCATCTGCATAATGCTGCTTCTGCCAAAGGAGAAGCAGGGCAGACTGGAAACCTGGCAGCACAGGATTGAGACTTTTTCAGGCGGCGGCACGGAAGAAGACCAGGTCACTCAATCAAAAATTGCAGTGGCTTCCGGAGGAGTGATAGGTAAGATGCCCGGCAACAGCACCCAACGGAACTTCCTGTCACATCCCTATTCCGACTTTATTTTCGCTATTGTTCTGGAAGAATATGGTTTAATCGGAGGGTCCTTTGTAGTGCTTCTTTATATGATCCTTTTATTCAGAGCGGTAAGGATAGTGACCAAGATACCCCGCACATTCGGGGCCTTTCTGACAATCGGGGTAGCTTTTAGCCTGGTCTTCCAGGCCCTCATCAATATGGGTGTTGCGGTAGACCTCCTGCCCGTGACAGGCCAGCCTTTGCCACTGGTAAGCATGGGCGGCACCTCCATCTGGTTCACAAGTCTCTCTATCGGGATTATACTGAGTGTCAGCAAGGAGGTCAATAAAGGTGCAAAGGATGAAGAACCGGATGAAATCCAGGAGAATTATGCCACGGCCTGATCCACATATCATTATAAGCGGAGGTGGAACGGGAGGACATATTTTCCCGGCCCTGGCCATCGCCCGTGCATTGAAAAAGAAGCTTCCGCAGGCACAGATACTCTTTATTGGAGCAAAAGGCAAAATGGAGATGGAAAAGGTCCCTGCAGCCGGGTTTCCGATAAAAGGACTTTGGATAAGCGGGTTGAAAAGGGAATTATCTGCCGGTAACCTGATGTTTCCTTTGAAAGTAATGCACAGCCTGTTCAAAGCTGCCTGTATAATCCGTCGTTTCAAGGCTGATGTGGCTGTTGGGGTTGGGGGTTATGCCAGCGGCCCGGCACTCCGGGCTGCGGGAATGCTGGGCATTCCCACGCTTATCCAGGAACAAAATTCTTTTCCGGGTATCACAAACAAGTTGCTCGGTAAAAAAGCAGAAAAGATCTGTGTTGCTTATGAGGGAATGGAAAAATTCTTCCCTTCACATAAAATCATTATAACAGGAAATCCTGTAAGAAAAGAAATCATAGAAATCCAGGGCAAGAGAGGTGAGGCCGGATCCCACTTCAGCTTAAATGCAGAAAAAAAGACCGTTTTTGTTGTAGGAGGCAGTCAGGGTGCTTATTCCATCAATACCTGTATTGAAATGCTGCTCCCGATGCTAAAAGAAAACCGGGTCCAGTTACTCTGGCAAACCGGCCGTAATTTCGAACAAAGGGCTAAAGATGCCTGTCAAAAAATTGGTTATGTAAATGTGAAGGTGGTTGATTTTATTCAACGGATGGACCTGGCCTACGCCCTGGCCGATCTGGTCATATCACGTGCCGGCGCCATTGCCATTGCCGAACTGGCTGCTGTCAGCAAGCCTGTGATTTTTATCCCGTTGCCTACCGCGGCTGAGGACCACCAGATGAAAAATGCAAGGAGACTGGAAGCAAAAGAGGCCGCCATGGTCATTATAGACCAGGAAGCTAAAGAAAAGCTGCCAGCCCTTTTGCTGCAACTTCTCAGAGATGATGCACACCGGGAAAAACTGGAAAAACAGATTGGGACATTCGCCATAGCTGATGCAGATGATAAGATAGCAGATGAAATTATAGCGCTGATTAAAAAATGAAGTTTGATCTGGATCAAATACGGAAGGTATACTTCTTAGGCATAGGCGGAATCGGTATGAGCGCCCTTGCCAGGTATTTCCAGGCAAAAGGAATGGTTATTCAAGGTTATGATAAAACTCCATCGGCACTAACCGGTGAATTGACGAATGAAGGCATGATCATTCATTTTGAAGATGACCCTTCCAAGGTCCCGGGTGATATCGACCTGGTCATATATACCCCGGCCATTCCGCAGGGACTCGAAGAATATAGATTCCTGAAGGAGAGTGGAATTCCCATGTTTAAAAGATCTCAGGTCATGGGGAAAATTACGGAAGGAAAATTGACAGTGGCGGTCGCCGGCACCCATGGTAAAACATCAATCAGCTCCCTCATCGCCCATATCCTTAAAAGTGCGGATTACCAAATGACTGCTCTGATCGGCGGGATCAGTAATAACTACCAATCGAACTTCATTACCACAGGCAAGGAAGATATCATGGTCGTGGAAGCTGATGAGTATGACCGTTCTTTCCTGTATCTGCATCCTGATATTGCCGTCATTTCCGCGATGGATCCGGATCACCTGGATATATACGGGACAGCCGGTGAAATGAACAGGTCATTTAACGAATTTGCCCGGAATATCAAGCCCGATGGAAAACTGATCATCCGGAACGGACTGCAGTTAAGCCCGAATCAGACTACCACCAGGGTCGATTATGCCGCAGATGAGAGCTCAGATATTTCAGCCTTTAATCTAAGACCGGAAAAAGGCTTACAGCTTTTCGACATATTCATTGGCGGGCATCAATACCGTGATGTTCAGCTACAGGTCCCCGGAAAATATAATGTTGAAAATGCCCTGGCCGCAGTGGCGGTCTGCTTGAGCATCGGAGTGGATCCCGGCAAGATACTGGATGGCATCAGGACTTTTACCGGTGTCAGGCGTCGTTTTGACATCAGGATACAACAGCCCGGACGGGTTTATATAGATGATTATGCCCATCACCCACAGGAACTCGAAGCTTTTATCTCAGCCGTACGCATGCTTTATCCCGGCAAAAAGATCACCGGCCTGTTCCAGCCGCATCTTTTTTCCAGGACGAAAGATTTTGCTGCCGGTTTTGCACAAAGCCTTGATCTGCTGGATGAAACATGGCTGCTTGATATATATCCGGCAAGAGAACTTCCAGTACCCGGCGTGACTTCAGATCTTATCCTGGACCTGATGCATCAAAAAAATAAGAAATTGTTATCCAGGCCGGAAGTTTTGAAAATGCTCAAAGCTGAAAAACCTGAAGTATTCCTGACCATGGGTGCCGGCGATATCGATCTTCTGATTGAACCGATCATAAAAATTCTAATCTCATGAAAAAGTTCCTGCACATATCACTCATGACAATCCTGGTTGCAGGGACTATAATTTTATTAGCCTTTACTGACCTGGGATATCAGCAAAAGATCTGCAAGAGTTTCCGCGTAGATGTGCTTAACCCTTCTGAGCAGTCCATGATCACATCAGAGGAGATCACCAGCCTCATCATTGATAGATTCGGAGAAATAGAAGGCTCACTGATTGCCAGGATAGACCTTTATCAACTGGAAAATATGGTACAAGGCAACCCTTATGTTTCATCCTGTGAAGTATTTCAGACTATCGGGGGTAACCTGATGCTGAAGGCCAGGGTCCGGGAGCCGCTGGTCAGGGTGGTTAACCTGGAAGACAATCAGTTTTACCTTGATTTTACCGGCTGTGTCATGCCTGTAAACCCGGAACATCCTTCTCACGTCCTGATCGCCAACGGATTTATCGCTGATCAGTTTGTATCATTGGATAAAAGTGAAAGGTCGCTAAACACCTTCCCTGACAGTTCAGTATTGCACCAGGTATTCCCTGTTGCGTATTATATTTCCAAAGACGATTTTCTAAAATCCTTCATTGACCAGATTTATATCACGGAAAAAAAGGAGATAGAACTGGTACCAAAAATCGGATCACAGGCTATCATTTTCGGGAGTGCCGTTGATGCGCGCGAAAAACTGGAAAACCTGAAAACCTTCTACCAGAAAGTGATGAGTAATATGGATTGGAATACATATAAATCAATCAATTTAAAATATAAAAACCAGGTTGTTTGCTTAAAATATATTGAATATGAACAAGACTGATATCATTGTAGGTTTAGACATTGGCACAACTAAAATTGCAGCTATTGTAGGCCGGCGGAACGAACACGGCAAAATCGAGATCCTTGGCTACGGTAATACGGAGTCGATCGGAGTTAAAAGAGGTGTTGTTTCCAATATTGAAAATACGGTTCAATCCATCAGGACCGCAATTGAGCTGGCAGAGAAAAGTTCCGGTGTCGACATCAAATATGTCAATGTAGGGATAGCGGGCCAGCACATCAAGAGTTTGCAGCATAAAGGGACTATAATCAGAAAAGAAATCGAGACCGAGATAAGCCAGATGGATATTGATACGCTGCACCAGAGCATGTTCAACCTGAACATGAATCCCGGTGAGGAGATCATAGATGTAATTCCGCAGGAATACATCATCGACGGCGAAGAGGGCATCAAGCAACCGATAGGCATGCTGGGCAATACGCTGGAGGCTAATTTCCACATCATTATCGGCCAGACTGCAGCGGCCAAGAATATTTACAAGTGTGTCAGAAAGGCAAACCTGGAGGTAGTCGATCTGATCCTGGAGCCAATTGCATCCGCGGACTCCGTTTTAAGTGAAGAAGAAAAAGAAGCAGGGGTTGTCCTTGTGGATATCGGTGGCGGGACTACCGACATTGCGATTTTCCAGGATGGCATTATCAGGCACACTTCCGTTATTCCATTCGGTGGTGAAATCCTGACGGAAGATATTAAGGAAGGATGTTCGATCATTAAAAAGCATGCGGAAGAGCTTAAGATTAAATTCGGTTCGGCCTTAGCCAGCGAAAACAGGGATGATGAAGTCGTGGCTATTCCCGGCCTACGGGGAAGACAGCCCAAGGAGATCACGCTACGGAACCTCGCCAGCATCATCCAGGCCAGGATGGAAGAAATCATTGAACACATTTATTATGAGATCAAAAATTCCGGGTATGAGAAGAAACTGATCGGCGGGATAGTGCTTACCGGAGGAGGAGCTTTACTCAAACATTTAGCACAATTAACCGAATTCATGACAGGCATGGATACCAGGATCGGCTATCCAAATGAACACCTGGCACCCGGAACACCAGATGAAATGGCCAGCCCGATGTACGCAACCGGCATTGGACTGGTTATACAGGGGGTAGAGCGTTACATACGGGAGAAGGTAAGGGAGGATATCAAGAGCCCTGAAAAAGTAAAATCAGTTGAGCGGGAACAGAAAGTTGAGAAGAAATCTAAATCCAACGGATTTCTAAAAAGGATCCAGGATTGGTTTGAGGGGGATGAGTTGTAAGCCGCAGTTATCAACAATCATCTTGTTTATAATTATTCTGGAAAATAGCTAATCAAATTTATAAAACCAATACTTTTAAAATCCTGAAAACCATGAAAGAAATGATCAAATTTGATATGCCGAAAAACCAATCATCCATTATAAAAGTAATTGGTGTTGGCGGTGGCGGATCTAATGCAGTTAACCATATGTTCCGCCAGGGTATCAAAGGGGTGGATTTCATCATTTGCAATACAGACGCCCAGGCAATGGATTCTTCACCGGTTCCCACAAAAATCCAGTTAGGTGAAAAAGGTCTTGGGGCCGGTTCAATGCCCGCGGTAGGAAAAGAGTCTGCCCGGCAGAAGGTCGATCAGATCAGGGAAATCCTCGAAAAGAATACGCAGATGTTATTTATCACGGCCGGGATGGGAGGGGGAACCGGGACCGGCGCCGCTCCGGTAATCGCAGCCATTGCCAAAGAGCTGGGTATCCTTACGGTAGGCATTGTTACTATCCCTTTTACGTTTGAAGGGAAAAAACGAAAATTCCAGGCTGATGAAGGGATCCAGGAATTAAGGAAATGCGTCGACACCTTGCTGATCATCTGCAATGATAAACTCCGTGAATTATACGGTGACCTTAAACTTTCCGAAGCTTTCGACAAAGCCGATGACGTGCTGACCACAGCCGCAAGGGGCATTGCCGAAATCATTACAGTAACAGGTTATATCAATGTTGATTTTGAAGATGTCAGGACCGTGATGAACAATAGCGGCAAAGCCATTATGGGATGCGCCCAGGCAGAAGGGGAAAACAGGGCGATTGAAGCTGTGAAAGCAGCCCTTTCCTCTCCATTGCTGAATGATAATGAAATTGAAGGTGCCAGCGATGTATTGCTTTATATTACCTCCGGGCTGGAAGAAATCTCCATGGATGAAGTCACCGAAATCACAGACTATATCCAGCGGGAAGCAAAGTCGCAGGCTGAGATTATCTGGGGAAACGGATACGATGAGACACTCGGCAAGAAAATCAGCATTACCCTGATTGCAACCGGATTTGATGCTGAAAGAAAAGCTGCTGCCGGCCAGGATGTTAAGATCAGGCATGCATTGAACGATGAAATCAAAACTGAGCTGCCATTGCCTATAGCTGCTTCAAAAGAAGATTTTACAGAAATCACGGGAAGGATAGAAATTATCCGCAAACCAATCCTGGAAAACAGTATTTTCGAAGAAAGCACAGAGTCAATCCCGGTCATTGATCCTGAACCCATTACATTGATCAGCAAGCCGGAGGAGGAAGAATCCCCTGTTATCGAGGAACAACCCGTGAGTAAAGCCTGGAAAGAAGATGAAAGGACATTTGTTTTCGAGTTTTCGCAGCAGGAAGACGATGAAATCCTGGAAAAAGAAGAAATTTTAGTCACCCAGCCGGAAGCTAAAGAGAAAAAGCTTAACGGAGAGGAATTATCAGGAGAAAAATCCAGGAAGCCGGTTGAAATGAAGCCATTTGAGCTGTACATTAAAAAGCCCGGCGGCGATTCAATTCACGGGACCGATAATACTTCCACTCGCCCGTCGATCGACCTGAAATCCCAGGAAAGAATTGAACGGCTCAGAAATTTAAGCATGAAACTTAAAGATGAGAGCGCCATCGAAGAAATGGAGAACGAACCCGCCTATGTCCGCCGCAATGTAGAACTTACAAATTCTGTTCCCTCGGGTGAGGCCCGGGTTTCAAAGTATTCTCTTTATGAAGACAATGATACCAAAGGAACTGAGATAAGGTCCGGGAATTCGTTTCTGCATGATAATGTTGACTAACCTGGTGAAAAAATTACCTGGTATTCAGACCCCTAATTTCTGCCTGCAAAAAGCAGCAACGGTCAAATCCTTATCGAATCCCTGCAAATACTGCCTGATCGTTTTGGTATTATCCTTAATAAATTCCTGGTTCAGCAGGGTATTTTCCTTGTAGAATTTATTGAGCTTTCCAATCGCAATTTTTTCGAGCATATTTTCCGGTTTTCCTTCCCTGCGGGCCTGCTCCATGCCAATCTCGATTTCTTTTTCAATCGTTGTGGCATCGATATCATCGCGGTCGATGGCGATAGGGCTCATGGCTGCAATCTGCATAGCCACATCATGTGCCGCATCCGCGATCCCGGGAATACCTTTCTTGTTTAACCCAACCAGCGTAGCGAGCTTGTTTCCCAGGTGATTATATCCTGATACCAGCTCAGCGCGAACCGTGTAATAGCCTGACAGTTCAAGTTTTTCACCTATTTTACCTACCAGGTCCGTAAGGTTTTCCTCAACGGTCCTGCCATTCAGGTTCAAAGCATTCAGCTCATCCATAGAAGCAGGCTTTTTTGCAACGGCCAGATCAAGAACAGCTTTAACATAATTGATGAAATCATCGCTTTTAGCAACAAAATCAGTTTCGGAGTTCACAATTATCAGGGCGCCAAAATCATGTGTATCATTGGTTTTAGCAAGGATTATTCCTTCAGTTGCCTCACGGTCGGCACGTTTGGCGGCGATTTTCTGTCCTTTTTTACGGAGGATCTCGATGGCTTTTGTAGCATCGCCATCACTTTCGATGAGGGCAGTTTTGCAATCCATCATTCCTGCCCCGGTTATCTGTCTGAGTTTATTTACTTCAGCAGCAGTTATATTTGCCATAATAATCAGAATCTTTGTTTAGTGAATGAAATAATTACTTCTTGGGTTTAGCAAGGCCTCTGCGTGGTCTCTTATTCGTTTCAGCCATCCTGTCTTCCTCTTTCTTAACTTTTGAAAGTTTCTCGAGAGCCTTTTTACGGATACTTTCAGAATCTTCTTCATCATCCAGTCTGTCAACCAGGAATGCTGGTCCGCCGAGCCGGTCAAATTCGTCCTTGTCATCTTCTTCACCGCGGGCTTCCTTATCGATCTTTCTTTCTGCCAGTCCTTCTTCAATGGCCTGAACCATAATCCGCAGAATCAGCTCGATTGATTTTGAAGCATCATCGTTGCCCGGGATGGGGAAATCAATAATATTGGGATCAGAGTTTGTATCGACAATAGCGAAAGTCGGGATATTCAATTTTCGTGCTTCTGCAATCGCGATTTTTTCTTTCAAAATATCAACAACAAAGATAGCAGAGGGTAAACGGTTAAGATCGGCAATACTTCCAAGCTGTTTCTCCAGTTTCTGACGCTCACGGTCAATTTGAAGACGTTCGCGTTTGGAGAGGCTTTTAAAGTTGCTGGTTGCCATCAGTTTATCGATGGAACCCATTTTTCGCACCGCTTTACGGATCGTGGCAAAGTTGGTCAGCATACCGCCCGGCCAGCGTTCTACCACATAAGGCATGCCCACTTTCTGGACCTGCGTGGCAACGATTTCCTTTGCCTGTTTTTTTGTAGCTACAAAGAGGACCTTGCGGCCTGACTTAGTGATCTGTTTCAATGCCGACGCCGATTCCTCGATCTTGGCCATTGTTTTGTAAAGATCAATAATGTGGATTCCATTGCGCTCCATGAAAATAAAAGGAGCCATGTTAGGATTCCATTTTCTTCTGAGGTGGCCAAAATGCACACCCGCGTCCAATAATTCTTCGAAAGTTGTTCTTGCCATGAATTGTAGATTTATGTTTACCTTCTGATTTATCAACCTCCAGGTAGCATCTGTAATAGCGATAGTCCTGGCGGTTTAGATACTAAACACTCTTTTTCGGGGGAGCGATCCGTTAACGTTTGCTGAACTGGAATCTTCTCCGTGCGCCTGGCTGGCCCGGTTTCTTCCTTTCAACCATCCTGGGATCTCTGCGTAAGAGGCCTTTATCTTTTAATGCCTTGCGAAACTCCGGGTTTAATTTGACCAGTGCGCGGGCAATAGCCATCCGGAGCGCTTCAGCCTGGCCTTTGTAACCACCGCCGTCGAGATTGACGTTGATGTCAAATTTATTTTCAGTCTGAGTAACCTCAAAGGCTTGTTTGACCGTATATTGAAGAACTGATGTCGGAAAATAATCTTTTACGTCACGCTTGTTAACAGTAACCTGTCCTGTTCCTTCTTTAAGGTATACTCGGGCAACGGCTGTTTTTCTTCTTCCGGTTGCGTTAATGACTTCCATATTGACTATTTAATGGTATTGATATCAATTTCTTTTGGTGACTGGCCCTGGTGAGGATGCTCCGGGCCGGCATAAACGTGAAGGTTGCGGTATATTTCCCTGCCCAATCTTGTTCTTGGCAGCATTCCCCGGATTGCCTCCTCAACCACTGCAGTTGGCCTTTTCTTCAATAACTCCGCCGGTGAATGGATCTTCTTACCACCCGGATAGCCGCTGTGTGTAACGTATTCCTTGCCAGTCATTTTATTTCCGGTAAGCACTATTTTTTCGGCATTGATGATCACCACATGGTCACCACAATCAACGTGAGGGGTGTAATAAGGCTTATTTTTACCACGCAGCATCTTGGCCGCATGCGATGCCAGTCGCCCCAGCACTTGTCCTTCAGCATTCAGCAGAACCCATTCTTTGACAACGGTTTCCTTCTTAGCGCTGATTGTTCTGTAACTCAAAGTATCCATCGATGGCTATGTTTCAATAGTTAAAGATTACCTTCTGAAAATGGGGTGCAAAGATAGAATGAAATTTTGGTTTTAACAAATGAAGGCGGATAAAAAAATTAAAACATCATTTCTATAACTTTTCAATTAAGCCATAAACCACCGGATTTCCCTTTCTTAATTTTATTGTAAAATCATCAATCAAAAAGTTATCCTTGCCTTTATTCCAGATATAAATCCTTAACTGAATATCCTGACTGTTTATATTTATATCGGAAAGCTTGAGGGAGTAATGAATCGTAGTCCAATTCTTATTTGCTTCCTCGTCTGAATAAAACAAATCGAATCGTGCACCTCCCCAATAAATATTCTTACCCTTAGAATCTAAAGAAGCTATGAGGATAGCATCATTATGTTTATCAAGTAAATAGGTTTTAACTGATACATCTATAAAGTCATTTTCATTTGAAATTATCTCCTTTAATGATCTTGAATAGGCTGGTGACCATTTTGTTTTATCATCAATCAAGTAAGATGTTTTTCCTGAAAACCATATAGAATCCACATTTTTTCTTTTATCGATTGAAGACCAATATTTTTTCCCTTCAATTTCAAAATCCTGATATTCAATAATATTATTCTCTTTCTTTACTGCTTTCGAAAATATAAAGCTTGTTCCGCCTGCATAGTTATTTTGCACTTCTATAGCAGGGTAATAGTCCTGTATTACTGGAACAGATAATGGATTATTGTAGGATAAACAACCAAAATAAAGATAATCAGATAATTGGCTTTGCTTCTCAAGATAAGTGATAAGATTATTTATAGTAGAAAAAGAATCAAACCAAATAAAGTTCGTATCAATTTTTAAATTTTCAAAGTAATAACGGGATATGTTTTTATCTGAATCAATGATTGATGCAATACCTATATATGAGTTTATCGCCTTTTGATGATCAGTTAAAACATTTATATACTGCGCATTGTAGAACAAAGTATAATGTTTTCTCACAATTATGACAGAATAAATGTTTATAGACAGGATAGCCAGAACAAGCAGTAGATTAATTATTGTTTTCTGAGGTTTTATATGACCAAACAAAATAAAATACAAAAACGGGAAACTGAAAATCAGAACAGAATACTGAAGGACATTATTAACATATTTTGAATAAAAAAATCCAATTAAAAAAGGGATGAAAAACCAACAAGCAAACAATATAAAGTGGTGATAGTTAATATCCTGCTTTTTTATTTTTAAGAAGCCAAATAAGATTAGCAATATGGCAAGCACATAAGAAATTACTGAAAAATTAAAGGTATAACCAAGGTAATTTAAAATGAAGTCATTGTTAATTTTTCCCAGCCATCCTTCATTGCCACCCATGTTTAACTGGTATAATAATATCCTAATATGAGGAATATACAGTAACATGATAATAACGTTACTGATTATGTATTTCAGTAAATATTGTCTACGTATAAAAAATAATCCACTTACACCTACAATAGCGGCAAACAATAAGCTAAAGTGGTGATTGTATGCACATAATGAAGCTGATATTATAAAAAGGAAACTATTCAGCCAGAACCTTTTTTGGGGGGATAGCATGATTTTAGTCCAGAAATAGACCATCAACAATGAAAAAAACAGCCCGTTCGAATACGGCCGGGCAATTTGACTGTACATGATAGTATACTGGATACTTGCAAGAAATGAAGCTGAGATTAGTGCGACCGTTTCATTATACCATTTCCTGGCAATCAGATATATAAGGTAAACCGATAGAATCCCGCAAAGGATAAATGGCAGTTTCACGATCCATTCGGAATATCCCCATAATTTTGTCCAGAAATAGAGCCATACCTGGATGCCCGCAGGAAGCGTGTCGACTTTTACTCCTTTTTCAATTAACTCAGAAAAACTATCAAAGTGGGTCCGGAAAAGAGCGCTGAATTCATCATACGTATAAGGAATTTCAGTTAAATGATATAACCTTAACGCCGCAGCTACTATAATAATCAGTATTAATATTGCTTTATTTGTCAGTTTCATACTTCAAAAGAAAGAAATTAGCGCCAGGCAAGTAGTGTCTGGACCGTGTAAAATTAATACTAAAGATACAGTTTGCAAATAGATTCCCGCTTGCGCGAGAATGACGGGGATCACGGGGGATTAGAAGACGGCGCGGCACGCCTTAAAATATTGACAGAGGTGTGCCGCGCCGGTTTGTTTTTCCTCTCCCACTGCGTCATTCCCGCGAAAGCGGGAATCTGCCGGCAATTCCAAATTGTGAAGCCCGGGCTGGCCTTTGCGCGTCTTTCGCCCAGTATTTTTTATTCGGTTATCCCTAAGATCCTTTTAATATCATCTAAAGTGAATAATATTAACGGAGTGCTAATTCCTCTTTCATTAAAATCCAACAAATAATCGCCGTGTCCTGCAATGATATAGACTTTTTTATATATATCTTTTGCCATCAATTTTTCTGTCATATTTAATTATAAACCTAACCAATTCCATTCGTTGGCCTTTTAAATTGGGGGATGAATAGAAGTCAGACATTTGTTTTAGAGTACTGCTAAATGAAATTGTGAAGTCATTTATTTCATTTGCTTTAAGTGTCGAAATATAAGTATTTGGTGCTGTTGATATAGTGCCAAAACTTATCAATGTTATTTCTTTGCTTTTTTGGCTAAGTGCTACAAAATAATCGACAAATATTTGAATATTTTCTAATTCGGAGATACCATAATTCTTCACATGGAGATTAAAATTAGCAATATCGCCAGAAATTTCATTTTCAGGAAGGATTCTGATTATTGGATCTTGGGAAATTTCAAGCTGCTTAGCAAAAAGAATACTGTCCTTTCTAGATATTTGTTCACTTAGTTTTAAACTCTCTTTAAATTGCTTATTTGAATTAATAAATGTAAATATTGCGATAAATATTCCTATAACCACAGATATATTGGCTATTTTATCCCAATTCCAGTTCGCAATATTTATCATTAATCTTGATAATTTTTTCATTTTCAAAGATATTGGCCATAATATGAGAGTAAATATAATACATATTTCCCAGGCATATCGGAGTACAAATACAACTCGATTATGGTTCGATCATTTTTTATTGCCAAAAAATGCTAGTGGTGAGATTTAGTGTTTTGGTGCTTTTGTTGCAAAGAAAAGACATTTCGGAGGGGACCCGAAATTGTAATAAAAATGGGCACAATCCGTTAGCAGATTATGAAAAGAATTTCTCTGGCAGTCTTCATTGCGGTCACCTTTTTCGCGGTAGCAATGGGGTTCATGGAAAGCTCCGTGGTTATTTATCTCAGGGAGATTTATTACCCGGAAGGATTTGCATTTCCGCTGAAAATAATGAATATGCATATCGCATTAACTGAAATTTTCAGGGAATTCGCAACGCTGGTCATGCTGGGCTCTGTTGGATTTATTGCAGGGAGGACAAGGTTAGAAAAGTTCGGGTTCTTCATCTTTGCTTTTGGCATATGGGACATCTTCTTTTATATTTTCCTGAAACTTCTTCTGGGATGGCCAGAAAGCCTTTTTACCTGGGATATTCTTTTCCTGTTGCCGACAACCTGGGTGGGGCCCGTCCTGGCGCCAGTCATCAATGCCATTACCATGATAATCTTTGGAGTATTGATCTGGTATTTCCAGTCAAAGGATAAGCTATGGCCGGTTAAGATGCGGGAATGGATAATGCTGGCAGCAGGATCACTTATTGTTTTCTGGTCTTATATTGAAGATTACGTCAGTTTCTTACATCCGAGTTTTTCAGTGTCTGAAATCTTCTTCCCTAAAGATACCGGACGGCTTATTGAATTTGCAACACATTATGTGCCGCAGGAATTCAACTGGGTAGTTTTTGGAATTGGACAGTTGATTATCTTGGCAGGTATAGGTTTGTGGTATTTCCGGGAAAGAAATATCAGTGGTCATCCGTAATATCCGTGTCATCCGTGTGCTATTTTATATGGCACACGGATAAACACGGATGCAACGGATTTACACGGATTATTGGACTAAAAACTAAAACTTACCCCGAAAGTTGTCCTCCTGGGCAGGCCATAATTCCGCGGATCATTGATATAATTGGCGTATAAATAACGGTAAGACTCTTCGGAAAGAGCCCCGGAAATTTGTTTCTGGCTTTCCGGGGCAGAAAGATATCCGTTATCATCTGGTTTCCCGGTATAGCGATAGACCTTGTAAATTATCTTTGAATTGAAAAGATTCTGAATCGTGCAGTACAAGTTCAGCATGTACCTGTCATTTTTAAAATGAAATCCCTTTTCAATCTTTAAGTCAAGGTATGCCTGTGCCGGCATGGTCGTAGAATGAGTGTATAAAGTGTATGAGGAACCATCGGGGTTTCTAGTCTTCATATAGTAAACCCCGGAGTGAAAATGGCCATACACCCCCAGGCCGATGCTACTAAAAAGCGAATAATTAACTGATCCGGAAGGCCCCATATAATCATTTCCGTATCCTGTATTAAACTGCAGGTAACCTTTTACCAGGTTTTTGGGAACAAGAAAATCATACAGGTGGTATGATGGATTATCTTTGTTGAACAATAAATGATAAGTAAGTCCATAATTAAACCCGGAGGTCTTACCCGATCTGCGGCTTATGGCCAGGTCTGCGCCGTACTGGATGAAAGGGTCATCAAGATTTTCAAAAGAACTATAATCTTTAGGATAAGCGCCGACTCTTCTGGTAAGATAGATAATATTATTTAAATAATCCACATATCCTTCAGCTGAAATAAGAAATCCCGGAAAAGGCAAAACCGAAAATCCGGCCCTGAACTTGTCTGTTCTTTCAGGTTTCAGGGATCCGTTAGGAATCCAACCTGATAGATTGTCAAAAAAATAATAAGTTGCAGGATCGGAAAAGGTTATTTCCGGATTTGGATTCCGGACAGCCGAATTATATCGAAATGATAGAAGCAGCCAATTTTTTAACTTCTTTTGAATGCTTATCTGGGGTAAAAAATTAAAATAAATCTTATTCCTGGTAAAAACATCAGTAGTTACATGTTCCTGTTCGGGATGAATAAGATAAGGGGAAACACCGGATCCAACATCCAGTTCGGTAGCATCGCTTATAGGATCTCCATTGCTGTCGTACCACTGATCACCATCACGATATCCCACAATTTGAGTAGGATTCCAAAAATTGTCAACATAAACCACAAAATTATTGCCGATTCCCGTAGGTGGCTCAACGGAAAATCCGGGAATATCGGCCAAATCTCCGGCTGTATAGGCTTCATATAATAAATAAGGATCTTTCAGTACCTGCTGGTTGGCATCAAAGGCATCTATCCTGAAACCGGCAATGATCGACCAACCTTTCAGATTCAGCTGATAGTCGGCATAAGCAGAATAGTTCATCGGAACATAGGCGCCTGTCTGCCGCGTATATTCACCCTGGTTATCTTTGGCTGTGAAAAAATCATCAAAAGACACTTTATTCCGAATCCGGTTTCCTACATAATCATAACCAACGTATGCGACATAGGAACCAATACCGTCATTCAGCAATTCATCCGCGGTGAACATATCAATAGAGAATAACTCCTGCCCACAATTTACAGTATGTTTTACACCGTCTTTATCAAAATAGTTGATCGAATTAGTACTGAAATCATAGGAATCAATGTCGATAAATTCGAGTCCATCGGTAGGCAGGCCAAGTTTTTTGCGCAGATTAAAGTCAAAATTTCTTTGCGAAATCTCATCATATTTCCTGCTATAATAAATAGTATCAAGTAAATCACCTTCGTGGACATACGGATGTTCGAAATCTAATTCCCGCAGGTGAAAATTGGTGATGCTCCTCATTAGTGACCAAAGACCGGTTGGATGAATCTGATAGGATGAATAAGAGTCCCTGTTGAACTGAAATCCAAGGTTTATCTTATGCTTGCCAATAATCAGGTCACCGCTCGCAAAGATTTTGACCTGGTGTTGATCCTTAACGGAATATTCATTGTAAACAGTACCGGCGTTGTAATAAAGGCCGTAGACATTATTTGGCCGTTGACCGTTGAGCAGGCCACCCCCCAATTGTACCTGGTCCAGGTTTTGATAATTACCTATTGGCTCACCCTCGTAAATTGAAAAATAAGATGAAGTATAGGCGGCCAACCCGGGATTCAGATCCCCCGGTGAGAATTCCACCAAAGTGTCATAATCCCAGGAATTTAGAATCCAGGCCTCATCGTAAAAATTTCCATTAATGGAATCGGAACCTATCTGAAAAGTCGGTGTTTTATAAGTATCGAATTTACCTGCATAGCCATAGCTGAAATAATCCTTGCCGTAATTCGGGTCCTGGGTCACTGCATGATAATAGGAATACTGTCCCTGCACCTGGTAATGAAACCGGACTGATGCACCGGTATTAACCTGTTGCTCAAACCGAAGGTAATTGTTCGAATAAATGGTTGATTTTTCAGGATTTCCATTCTGGTTGAAAAAATAATTCTCATAGATAGGAATTATCTCTTTTTTGGATACCGTATAGGTACCTAGTTTTATGCTCATTCCGTTCTGAAAATCAGCCTGAAGATTGCCGTACAGCGAATATCCCTTTTTCGCGGCATTGGTATTAAAGAAAGAACTCACTGCATCAGGAGCTTCGGTATAAAGTGCATTCTCATATGTTCCGTCCCATTCCCCTGCTGCTCTTAGCGGATTGTCGGCCAGGAAATCAAGATATTCGTCAGAAGCATGATCGCGGGAAATATATGAAGGATAAGCATCCGCTGAAGAAAACAGCCTGGATGCCAACAGGTAGCTCAATGAAACATTTCCCTTATTACCAGACTTGTTAAACCTGATCGGACCTGACAGGATGAGCTGCAGATCATTATCATTGAATTGCTTATGCAGAAGCGTGATATTACTTTCGATCCTAAAGGAAAAACTGTCAGGAGATGAAGTAGGCAAAAAATTGCAAAAGCCGGTCAGACTATTTCCATGGTCAAAATAATCTTCAAAAGAATCGAATTTCGCAGACCCAATCAATCTCAAAGGCATTTCTTCCGCAAATCTGACCGGAACCCCATCGAACCAGGTGTAATTATCCGATATGCTGAAACCATTGCTATAAAAAGAACCGAATTTAGATGCGTTAAACATCTGTGGATTCAGCTCAAAGATATCATTGACATGCACCAATGGCAATCCTTGTATCAGGTTACAATCATAATGGGAACCATCATCGGGAAAATCAAGCGTAGAATCTGCTTGTCCGTTAGCATGTTTTATAAAAATGGTTAACAATAAAACAACTATGATAATTAACCGTTGAGATAGATTAATCATAGAAATAATTTTGGCAAAGGTTAACAACTTCGGAAGTGATATTAATAAGAAGTAAATATAATTATTTTATTAATTTCGTTCCATTACAGAACAGCAAAAGGAATGTCAATTGAAGTCAGGAAAGTCATCAAGCTATATGGCAGGCAGCGTGCGCTGGATGATGTGAGTTTTGAAATAAAACCGGGCGAAATTGTCGGCTTGCTTGGTCCAAACGGTGCCGGCAAGTCTACGTTGATGAAGATCATCACCTGTTTCATCCCTCCTACAGAAGGTGAAGTCAGTGTGTGTGGCCATGATATTTTTGAAGAATCTCTTCAGGTCAGGGAAAAAGTTGGTTATCTTCCCGAACACAACCCGCTATACCTGGAAATGTATGTAAGGGAATACCTGGAATTTATCGCAGGGATCCATAAAATCAAAGGAAATATCAAGGAAAGGGTTGCAGAAATGATTGAACTGACAGGCCTGGCTCTGGAGCAGAAAAAAAAGATCGGCGCACTTTCCAAAGGTTACCGGCAGCGTGTCGGGTTGGCCCAGGCACTCATCCATGACCCTGAGGTCCTCATCCTGGATGAACCGACCTCTGGGCTTGATCCCAACCAGATCCATGAGATCAGGAATTTGATCAGGTCAATAGGCACAAAGAAAACAATTATGCTTTCCACGCATATTATGCAGGAAGTGGAAGCCATTTGCGACCGCGCCATCATCATTCACAAAGGCAAAATCGTTGCAGATGATGCAACCAGGAACCTGGCCGGCACCGTCCGGAATAAAAACCGGATCACGGTGGAATTCAGCGGAAAGATTACAAAAGAGGATTTAAAACATCTTTCTGGAATTTCATCGCTGGATCAGTTAAATCCAAACACCTGGGTCATAGAAACCGAGGCTTCCCGGGATATCCGTGAAGATCTGTTCAAACTTGCCGTAAACAAGGATTCAGGCATTCTTTCATTGAATAAGGAAGAACTCAGGCTGGAGGAGGTCTTTCAAATCCTGACCCAAAACTGATTTATATTTAATTTATTTTTAGCTTTGCAGCCCTGATATTTAAATCAGGCCTTTCCTTAAATAAACAAGAATAATCAACAAATACATTTATTATGAGCTATTTATTTACTTCGGAATCTGTATCAGAAGGACATCCCGATAAGGTGGCTGATCAGATTTCAGACGCCCTCCTCGATGAATTTCTCCGCTGGGACCCGGAATCCAAAGTTGCCTGCGAAACGCTCGTGACAACAGGTTTGGTCGTTACCGCGGGTGAAGTGCGGACAAAGGGATATGTCAGTATTGATGATGTTGTAAGGGCAACAATCCGCAAGATAGGTTATACCAAGGCTGAATACCGGTTCGATGCCGATTCATGTGCGGTTATTTCGGCCATACACGGGCAGTCTGACGATATTGCCCGCGGTGTCGATAAAAATAAAGATAAATTCAAACAGGGCGCCGGTGACCAGGGAATGATGTTCGGTTTTGCCAGCAATGAAATGGATAATTTTATGCCCATGCCGGTCGAAGTGGCCCATGTCCTGCTGCAGGAACTCGCTGCTATCCGCAAAGAAGGCAAACTGATGCCATACCTGCGGCCGGATGCCAAATCACAGGTAACCGTCGAATATGACGATCTGCACCAGCCTGTCAGGATTGATACCATTGTGGTTTCTACTCAGCATGATGAATTTGATTCAGATGAGAAGATGCAGGAAAAGATCAAGACTGACATTAAAACTATATTGATCCCCCGCATTCTCAAACAGCTCCCGGACAGGATTGCAAAACTGTTCAATGAGCATTACCGCCTTTTGGTCAACCCGACCGGCAAGTTTGTGATCGGAGGCCCGCATGGGGATACCGGCCTGACCGGCAGGAAAATCATCGTTGATACATATGGTGGTCGCTGTGCACACGGAGGCGGCGCTTTCTCCGGAAAAGATGCTTCAAAGGTTGACCGTTCGGCAGCTTATGCAGCCAGGTATATCGCGAAAAACCTTGTCGCAGCCGGAGTAGCCGATGAAGTCCTGGTGCAGGTTGCTTATGCCATCGGCGTTGCTGAACCTGTCGGATTTTTAGTTAACACCAGCGGAACGGCCAAAGTAAGGAATCAACACGGTAAGATATTGACTGACAAGGAGATTTCCACAATTGCTTATACATTGTTTGACCTGCGTCCTTATGCAATCATCAGCAAATTTGGCCTTCAAAACCCGGTTTTTGAACCTGCTTGCACTTATGGCCACTTTGGAAGGGACCATTATGAGAAAGAAGTTGAAGTTTATTTTGAAGACAAAGACACCGTTCAGCGTGAAATTAAAGGAAAAGTAAAATATTTTAAAACGGTAAGTTTCTTCGCCTGGGAAAAGCTGGATGCTGTGGACAAAATCCGGAAATCATTCGGGATATAATTGAATCTTGAGATGCCATATCGTTTTTCTTTACTGGTTATTGCAATTTTCATGCTTCCTTCCGGCATTTATTCCCAAAAAGGAGTTCAGATTGCATTATTGAAATATAACGGAGGCGGCGACTGGTACGCCAATCCCACTTCTCTCACTAACCTGATCAAATTCTGTAACGAAAACCTGAAGACAAATCTTGTCGCGGATTACGCAACTGTTGAAGCGGAAAGCCCTGAACTTTTCAATTATCCGTTTATCCATATGACGGGGCATGGGAATGTTTATTTTAATGACCAGGAGGCTCAGAATATACGCAACTATTTAATTGCCGGAGGTTTCCTCCATATTGATGACAATTATGGCCTCAATCCCTTTGTCAGGCCGCAGATGAAAAAAGTCTTTCCGGAGCTCGATTTTATCGAGCTGCCATTCGATCATCCTGTTTATCACCAGGAATACGAATTTCCGAACGGGTTACCTAAAATCCATGAGCACGATAATAAGCCGCCCCAGGGTTTTGGATTGATCTACGAAGGCCGGCTGGTCTGCTTTTACTCGTATGAATCGGATCTCGGTGATGGATGGGAAGATCAGGATGTCCATCATGATTCGAACGCTACCCGGCTAAAGGCACTGCAGATGGGGGCGAATTTGGTTAGCTATGTGTTTATGAAGTAGTCGGCGGTCGGCGGTCAGCGGTCAGCGGTCGGCAGTTAACTCAAGAAGTCAGATGGACTTAAGTTCTACTCTTTAAAGTATCTAATTGTGCTTCGATCACCCGGATCTTCGATTCAGCATCATCCTTTTTTTTCTTTTCTATTTCAACGACTTTCGGCGGTGCGCTGTTGACAAACTTTTCATTTCCGAGTTTCATCATCACGGATGCAAGGAACCCGCGGGCATATTCAAGGTCTTTCTCTAATCTTAAAATTTCCGTTCCAATATCTATCGTTTCCGCTTCAAGCGGTATAAAGAATTCGGTAGAGCCCACGATAAAAGAAGCTGCACCTTCAATTTTCTCTTCTGTATATTTTAATTCTGCCAGGTTACCCATTTTAATCACCACTTCATCAAAATATGTATTTGGTCGCTGGCCATGGTTTTTCCTCACGTAGAGAGAGATCTTTTCCTTTTGGGAAATATTTTTATTCACCCGTTCATTCCTGATGGCAATGATCACTTCCCGCTCAAGGTCAAAGTGCTTTAAAAGATCGGTCTTATATTTTGAAGAAACGGGATACGGTGCAATTATAATGTCATCACCGTCCGGCCTTTCCTTGAGCTGGTGCCATATTTCTTCCGTAATGAACGGCATGAAAGGATGAAGGACTTTCATCAGTGTCTCAAAAAAGATGATCGTCCTGTCATAGGTTTCACGGTCGACAGGCTGCTGGTATTCGGGCTTGACCATCTCGAGGTACCAGGAGCTGAATTCATCCCAGGTAAGCTTATAAGCAGTCATCAGGGCATCCGACATCCGGAATTTCAAAAAATGATCTTCCAGTTGCTCAAGGGCCTCGTTAAGCCTGTTCTCAAACCAATTGACAGCAGTCTTATTGTTTCCTGAAGTTTTCAATTCAGAATCCACCGTCCAGCTATTGACCAGGCGAAGTGCATTCCAGATTTTATTGCTGAAGTTCCTCCCCTGTTCACATAATGATTCATCGAAAAGCAGGTCATTCCCGGCAGGCGACATGAACAGCATTCCAATGCGCACGCCGTCGGCGCCGTAATGGTCCATCAAATCGATCGGGTCCGGTGAATTGCCTAAAGATTTTGACATTTTACGGCCGAGTTTATCGCGCACAATACCTGTAAAGTAAACATTCCGGAATGGTACTTTTTTCCTGTATTCCAGGCCAGCCATGATCATCCTGGCAACCCAGAAAAATAGGATTTCGGGAGCGGTCACCAGGTCATTGGTCGGATAATAATAGTTGATATCCTTGTTATCCGGATTTCTTATACCATCAAAGGTTGAAATCGGCCAGAGCCATGACGAAAACCAGGTGTCGAGCACATCTTCATCCTGTAACAGGTCTTCCTTCTTCAACTGCGGAAGGTTTAACTCTTCTCTTGCTTTCTGCCAGGCTTCATCCGCAGATTTTGCCACTACAAATTCCCCGTTGGGGAGATAATAGGCGGGTATCCGCTGCCCCCACCATAACTGCCTTGATATACACCAGTCACGGACATTTTCCATCCAATGCCGGTAGGAGTTTTTAATTTTAGCAGGGTGGAACCTGACCTCTTCATTCATGACTGCCTTCAATGCGGGCTTGGCCAGGACGTCCATTTTCATGAACCACTGCAAGGAAAGTTTTGGTTCAATGACTTCATCTGTCCGCTCTGAATATCCTACTTTGTTGATATAGTCTTCCACCTTGACCATAAATCCTTTTCCCTGGAGTTCGGTTGTAATTTTCTCCCTCACCACAAAGCGGTCCTCCCCCACATATAGCAGGGCTTTTTCGCTGAGTGTACCGTTATCATTAAAAATGTCAATAGATTCAAGTTTAAAGCGCCGGCCAATTTCGTAATCGTTAATATCATGGGCAGGGGTAATTTTCAGGCACCCGGTGCCGAATTCCATATCCACATATTCATCTTCTATAACCGGCACGGGCCTGTTGATGAGGGGAACGAGCACCTTTTTACCCGTAAGGTTCCGGTATCGAGGGTCGTTCGGGTTCACACAAACGGCCGTATCGCCCAGGATTGTCTCCGGACGTGTGGTAGCAATGGTTATCCATTCCTCCGGATTCCCTTCGACAAAATAGCGGATATAATAAAGCTTTGATTTGACTTCTTTGTAGATTACTTCTTCATCTGAAAGGGCGGTGAGTGCTTTCGGGTCCCAGTTAACCATCCTGACACCTCTATAGATCAACCCTTTATGGTACAAATCAACAAAAACGTCAATGACAGATTCATACATATCAGGGTCCATTGTAAAACGGGTACGTTCCCAATCACAGGAAGCGCCCAGCTTTTTTAATTGTTCAAGGATGATGCCGCCGTGCTTTTCTTTCCATTCCCAGGCATATTTCAGGAATTCTTCACGGGTGAGGTCGAACTTATCAATGCCTTTTGCTTTCAGGCTCGCTACAACCCTTGCTTCCGTGGCAATGGAAGCATGGTCGGTACCGGGAAGCCATTCGGCATTTTTTCCCTGCATGCGGGCCCGCCTGACCAGGATATCCTGGATAGTGTTATTGAGGATGTGGCCCATATGTAAAACCCCCGTGACATTGGGAGGAGGGATAACGATCGTATAAGGTTCACGTTCGTCCGGTTCAGAGTGGAAGTACCTTTTGTCCATCCAATGCTGATACCACTTGCTCTCAATCTCACGGGGGCTGTATTTACTGGGAATGTGCATTATTCCTGATGTTTCAGTGATTCAAAAAAATAATGCACAAAATTAGAAAAAAACCTGGTTCTATTCAGGCTTGCAGTCCCCTTTGTTATGCATGTAATATTCCACCATCTCACGGAGGCTTTGTAAATTTTCAGGGCTGAACATGGCAGAAAAGTCCATATTACCTGTAACCGTTACCATCATAATACCTTTTTCATCTTTTTCGAGCATGGCAACTTCCCTGGTATTTCCGGCCGGTCCTTTTATCATAAAGATATTAACCTGTACTTTTTCAGCATTAACGGTGATCACTTTGGTATATTGGTCATCTCCGGCAGTCTTCTGCATTTTCTTCCAAAGTTTATCCTGGTCAGCTTTTCCGGCATCGGTTTTATATTTCACAATCCTGATGCTCTCAATATTCTGCATCATCTCCTTCATCTGGATGTTATTCACGGTCTTTTCCCAATCGAAGCTCATGGAACCGGGCAGTATCTCAGTGGTTTCAAACCCGGGTTCACTCACATACCGGTCATACAATGAAGAAAGCGGTGTGTTTTGTGCCAGAAGAAAGGCTGGTACAAAGGCAACAATCATTAAGACGATCAGCTTTTTCATGGCCTTTTATTTTAAAGGATTATTTCTTCTCTTCATCTAATTTTTTGAGATTGTCCATGCCTTCAAAATTCATGGTTTTCGAAAGCTTTCCAATGGTAGCCATGTCGATCGTTCCGGTTATCGAAATAAACCCGGCTTCCTTTTCGCCGCTGATCACAAGGAGCAGTTCCCCGATCTTATCGCCTTTTTTCATAGCCAGGAATTTTACTTCTTCTCCCGGCTGTTTGACGACCATCAGTTCGCTGTAGCCTGAAACCTGTAGTTTGCTGACCTCTGACTTAAAACTGACCAGTGCAGTGCCAGTGCTGTTTGAATCCTTCGTCTCATACATCAAGATCTTGATTCCATCCAACTGCTCCATCATTGCTTTAACTTCCTTCGCATCAGGATCATCCGTATTCATATCCGCAAACATTCCAAAGAGTTCCTTGGAAATGCTGACCGTGGTAAAACCATCCTTACCGCTGTATTTGTCGAACAGTGCGATGGCAGAACTGTTCTGGGCATTCAGCAGTTGTGTACTCATTAAAAGCAGCATAGTTAAAGCTGCAAGAATTGTCCGTTTCATAGTTTTATAAATTAAAAATTAAAAATTAAAAATTTCACTGTTTCACTATTTCACTGTTCCACCGTTCCACTGTTTCAAGTTTCACGATTAGTTGTTAGTAATAAATTTATCGACCTTATCAACCTGGTCCAGCCTGTTTACTTCATTCAATCCTTTATTATAAGCCGCAACAGGTTTAAGTTCCTTTAACCCGGTTTCCAGTGCATTGACTGGTTCGAGGCTCCTGGTTCCTTTATTGAACTGGGCGGAAACAAAGAGCAGGATCTTCCTGGCTTCCAGGTATGCGGTTTGCGGGTCCTTATAAGTATCTTCTATTCTTTTGGAGAATGGGTCAAATTTCACAAAAACAGCGATAAGGATGAGCACACTGGCAGCAACTCCGGCAATCCAATAAATCCAGGGCCGGCGAAGATCAACGAGTGGTGCCAGATTGTTTCCTTTCACGGCGGACATCACCTTGTTATCGAAATCAGCATCCTCGATTTTCTGATCCTGTTCCTGGATTACGAAACTGAAATATCCTTCAAGATTTTTCCACTTCAGAGGTACATCCCCTGAGGCGAAAAAATCACGGAGCTGATTTTCTTCTGAGAGAGAGGTTTCTCCCTCAAAATACTTCTCCAATAGTTTCTCAATTTCGTGCAAGTTCATATCCTTGTATTTTTAAGATCGTATCCCTGACTTTTTTGCGTGCTCTCGACAAATTCACCCTTACCGCATTAATATTCAACTCCATGACTTCGGCAATCTGTTCATATTCCAGGCCTTCAATATCCCGCATATGCATGATCGCCTTTTGCTGTTCCGGGAGATTTTCAATGATTTTCCGGACAAACCCTGTAAAATCAGCCCTTTCCAACAATTCTTCAGGGTTATGCTTTACGGTTAAAACCTGCCGGTCAGTCAGTCGTTCTGTCTGGAAAGCTTTTGACCTGATCCTGTCAAGGCAGAGATTTTTCGTTATTGCCATCGCAAAGGCTTCTATACTAGAATAATTTTTCAAATCATCCCGCCTGGTCCAGAGTTTAATCAAGGCATCCTGCACTGAATCTTCCGCTTCTTCAACCCTGCCCAGCAACCGCAGTGACAGACGGAACAGTCTGTGCTTCAGCGGAAGGACCTGTATTTTAAACTCTTCAGGGTTCATTTGGTGTTAAGACGATAGAAGAATAGATTCATTACAACTGATATCGAAAAAACTTACTAAATTTTACCTTATTCTGATTGAAATTTTGAAAAGTTCGATTTTTCATTATTTTTGTGTCATTGACTTCTCCAGTGTTTTTATAACTAAAACCTAAAATTATGTTTAAAAATCATCCAAAAGGACTTTTCGTAGCCTTTTTCTCCAATATGGGGGAACGTTTTGGCTTCTACACCATGATGGCCATACTGGTATTGTTTCTGCAAGCTAAATACGGTTTAACTGAAAGCCAGGCCGGAAGTTATTACAGCTGGTTTTATTTCAGCATTTATGCGTTAGCTCTCCTTGGCGGTTTATTGGCCGACTGGACAAAGAAGTACAAACTCGTGATCCTGGCCGGTATTATAGTCATGTTTGCAGGGTACCTCATTATGGGAATTCCGGGAAACACCCTCACCGTCACGCTGGTTGGCCTTTTTACCATTGCATTCGGAAATGGCCTTTTTAAAGGAAACCTTCAGGCAGTTGTGGGTCAGATGTATGATAACCCGAAGTATTCAAAAGTCCGGGATAATGCATTCATGATTTTTTACATGGGTATTAATATCGGTGCATTTTTTGCGCCTTTCGTCGCTACCGGTATCCGTAACTGGTTCCTGAAAACACAAGGATTTCTTCATGACGGAAGCCTTCCGGCGATGTGCCATGCTTTTATGCGGGGTGAACTCGTCAACACCGGAGATTTCCAGACTCTTGCCAACAAGGTTTCGTTATCCGGCCTTCCTGTAACTGACCTGGGGACGTTTGCTCAAAACTACATTGATGCTTTCTCCAGGGGGTATAATTATGCTTTTTCGATTGCGGCAGGGGCAATGGTCATCTCAATGCTTGTTTATCTCATTTTCAATAAACACCTGCCATCCAAAGATAAGATCGCAAAAGCCGATGCAAATGCAAAGTCTGTTGTTAAGATGCCCTGGGCAGAAGAAAAGAAAAGACTCATTGCACTCGGACTGGTCTTCATCGTTGTTATTTTCTTTTGGATGTCTTTCCATCAGAACGGTCTGACCCTTACTTTCTTCGCCCGGGATTATACGGTAAAAGATGTAGGGCCCTTCACCAATATTTTCTTTAACCTTGAGTCGATACTCGCTTTCATTGGTGCGGTTGCCGGCCTCTTCCTCGTGATCCTTAATAAAAAAGCCACTACCAAGTTAATCGGTGCTGGTATGCTTTTGGTCGGTGGTGGCCTGACTTATTATTTTATATCGGGTTATAACACACTGAACCCTATAGCTCCCGAAGTATTCCAATCTTTTAATCCTTTGTTCATTGTAGCGCTCACCTTTCCTATAATGGGACTTTTCGCCTGGCTGAACAGGAAAAATATGGAACCATCAACCCCGAAGAAAATCGGGATCGGGATGATCATCGCAGCTGTCGGATTTTTGCTTATACTAATTGCATCCCTCGGCCTGGTCTCGCCTCACGAGCTTCAATATGTCGGCGAAGCCGGTAAATTAGAGTACCATTCAGTGCCTGATTCTTCAAGGGTGATGCCATACTGGCTTATTAACGGCTACCTGATCATGACGATCGCCGAACTTTTTTTAAGCCCGATGGGTTTATCTTTTGTCTCAAAGGTTGCTCCACCCAGGTTCCAGGGCCTCATGCAAGGAGGATGGCTGCTGGCGACTGCGCTTGGCAACAAGCTTCTTTTTGTCGGAAGCTACTTCTGGGGCAAACTCGACCTGTGGCAGCTCTGGGCCATATTCATTGTCTGTTGCCTGCTTTCGGCAGCTTTCATCTTTTCCATCATGAAGAGGCTTGAAAACGCTACTAAATAATTGATGTACCCCTGGGGACATCAACGCCGCTTTAACTCCTATGCCGAATATTTCAAAAAGCAATTCGGCGGAAGAGTACAAAAATTAGCTATTGACGCCGGGTTTACCTGTCCTAACCGTGATGGGTCCAAGGGCTTGGGAGGATGCACCTATTGCGATAACGATGCTTTCAATCCCTCCTATTGCCATCCTGAAAAATCAATCCTCACGCAAATTGAAGAAGGAATTGAATTCCATGCAAGGAGATACCGACGGGCTTCCCTTTTCCTTGCTTATTTCCAGCCTTATTCCAATACCTATGCCCCGCTGGAAAAACTGAAAGAGATTTACTCACAGGCACTGTCTTTCCCGGAGATAATCGGCTTGGTTATCGGTACCCGGCCTGATTGTATTGACGGGGAGAAACTTGAATATTTCCGGAACCTTTCTGAGTCTCAATATATCATGCTGGAATACGGCATTGAATCGTGCTATAACCGAACCCTGAAAAGGATTAACAGGGGCCATACCTTTGAGGATTCCATCGCTGCACTCGGGATGACATCTCAATATGGTATAAAAACCGGTGTTCACCTGATCTTCGGGCTTCCGGGGGAAACAAGGGATGAAATGATGAAAGAAGCTGAGATATTATCGGCTTTGAATATCAATAACATTAAATTTCACCAGTTACAAATTATTAAAGGTACCAGGATGGCTGAAGAGTTTAAAATGATGCCTGAAGGTTTTATCCGGTTTTCCCTGGATGATTACATTGAATTCATTATTGATTTTGTTGAAAAGCTAAATCCGGCTTTCGTAATAGAAAGATTTGCAGGTGAAGTCCCGCCCCGTTTCCTGGCAGGACCTGGCTGGGGTTTGATCCGCAATGATCAGATCCTGGTTAAGATCGAAAAAAGGATGGAAGAAAGAGGAACTTGGCAAGGTAAGAGGTTTAAGATTTAAGGTTTAAGTTGAGGATTTGAAACTTGAAATTTGAAATTTTTTACGGGAAATAAAAAATTATAATATTATATTTGCTTAAGCATTTTTTAGTATTAACCTAAATAAATAAAGCTTTATGAGAAAACTATTACTCTTTGTAGCAGCAATGCTAATCTCGTGGGCTGCATTCCCTCAGGCTATCGCGTACTTTGACAATTTCGAGTCATATACGGCAGGACAATACCTGGCAGTGCAGTCCGATTATTGGACAACCTGGAGTAACCTCCCGGGCTCTTCTGAAGATGGATATGTCAGCACTGAAGAGGCCCTGAGCGGTGTAAATTCAGTGAAAGTGGCAGGTACTACAGACCTGTTAAAAGTAATTGGCGACAAGGTTTCCGGAAAATGGAAGGTCGAAGTGAACATGTATGTCCCGACCGGTTTTGGCGGGTATTATAACCTGCAGAAATTCTCCTCTCCGGGAGTGGAATGGGGCGTTCAGGCTTATTTCGGCGAGGATGGCAACGGTACGATCGATGCCGGTGCAGAAGGCGCGGGTGTTTTTACATTTTCCCATGATACCTGGATCAATATCGTTAATATTGTCGACCTTGACAATGACTGGGCAGAAGTTTGGATCGACGGTGTCCAGATCGTTGCCTGGCCATGGAGCCTCGGTACGTTCGGGGATCCCGGCGCCATACAGCTTGGTGGTATGAATATGTATGCCGGTGCACCCTCAGGTGACGTTTCAACCTATTATTTTGATGATGTAAAGGTGGAACAACTGATCTCTTCCTTCTATTATGATGATTTCGAATCGTATGATGTTAACAGTTTCATTGCAGTTGAAAACCCGACCTGGTGGACAACCTGGTCAAACCTGCCCGGATCAGGCGAGGATGGACAGATCGTCGAAACCTATGCCAGCAGCCCGACAAAATCAGTTGTCCTTGATGAAGTTCCCGGTGCATCCGATCTTATCCTCAAGTTGGGAGATAAGACCTCAGGGGCTTATGAAGTGAATTTCGATTTCTATGTTGAGACAGGAAAATGCGGATATTTTAACATCCAGCATTTCGAATCACCTGGTATTGAATGGGCCTATGAAGTTTATTTAAGAACAAACGGTACCGGAAAACTTTATGCCGGCAGCACGACCGCTATCACCTTTACTTATCCCAAAGATACCTGGTTCCAGGTTGTTAACCGCATTAATATCGATGGCGATATGGCTTATTTATATGTGGATGGTGTGCTGGTGCATTCCTGGCCATTCCACTATCAGGGAACCAGTACGAGTGGAACCAACCAGCTTGGCGGGGTAGACTTTTATGCCGGGGCTGAAAGCGGAAGCGGAGAAACGCCAAGGGCTTATTTTGATAACCTGGAGTTCAAACCCATTCCGGCCGAATTATATGCTGATGATTTTGAATCCTATAATATTGGAGAATTCATGGCTGTGGTTAATCCAATATGGTGGACTACCTGGTCAAATCTGCCTGGTTCAGGCGAAGATGGCGAGATTGTGGATGATTATGCCAACAGCCCGACAAAATCAGTTGTCCTTGATGAAGTTCCGGGAGCCTCTGACCTCATCCTCAAACTGGGCGACCGGATCTCCGGTTCTTACGCATTGAACTGGATGGCATATGTGGAAACCGGATATGCCGGATATTTTAACATACAGCATTTCCAGTCCCCCGGAATTGAATGGGCCTATGAAGTTTACTTCGATGAAGATGGCACCGGCAGGTTGTTTGCCGGCAGTACAACTCCATTCACTTTTGATTATCCTAAAGACACCTGGTTCTCAGTGGAAAACAATATCAACATCGATGAAGACTGGGTAACACTGACCATCGACGGGGTGATCATTTATTCCTGGCCATTCCATTTCCTATCTGACGGTACAGCCGGGACTAATCAACTGGGTGGAGTTGACTTTTATGCTGGAGCCGCCACAGGCGAAACTCCCAAGTCATATTTCGATGACATAGAGTTCCTGCAGATTTCCGGAGAACTGGATCCGGTCATTGCAGTTGATCCTACAAGCATTGCAGCCACTGCACCAGCGGGCGGTGTTGACGAAACAACGCTTAACATCACTAATGAAGGGGCGGCAGATCTGGAATACCAGGTCAGTGTGATCTATGAAGTCGCAGTACAACGGACTGATGTCATCAGTCTTGAAGGTCAGTCCAGCCCGGTCAGGACACTGGGCTACAGCGAGGTCAGTGTCGATCCGGATGCCCGCCCTGCGTCATATAACCCCCCACCGACAGATGATTTCGTACTGCATTATGATGGTGATAATTCCAATGCAATTGGATGGGGTTCAGCGCCCATCTCCCCCATTGTTGCAGCCATGTTCCCCACTAACCTTACTTTGCCCCATGCAGGGATGAAGATCAGTACGGTTGATGTTTACATTAACGATCCGGGTACCAATTTCGTTCTTAAAATTTATGATATGGGTACGAGTTATCAGCCCGGGACCTTGCTGGTTTCGCAACCATTTGCAGGACAGAGCCTCAGCTGGAATACCATTAACTTAGCCACCCCGGTCAATATCACCGGTGCTGATATCTGGGTAGGTTATCAGTTCACGCAACCCGATACTGGAATTTATATTCCAGGCGTCGATGCTGGTCCTAACGATCCTAACGGCGATTTCATTTCCACCGGTGTAGGCTGGTCGCATCTTTCCAACAATCCTGCTCTGCCATATAACTGGAATATCCGTGCTAACCTGACCGGAACCCCGATTGAGCAATGGCTCTCCGTTGCTCCTGCCTCCGGCCTGATCACCCCGGGCAACACGGATCCGCTTACGGTTACCTGTGATGCTTCCGGCCTGGATGTCGGTACCTACACGGCTACTTTGCGTGTTTTAAGCAATGACCCGGAAAATTCGCAAATTGACGTCCCGGTGACATTCGAAGTAACTGAAGGAGGTACGCCGGTGTCAGTTATCCTTGACTTTGAGGAACAGGCTGACTGGGATATGACCTTCAATCTCTGGTCAGTTGTGGATGTTGACGGTTCCAGCACTTTCCCTATCCCGGACGTTACCTTCCCGCACAGCCAGGAGCCTATGGCATTTATTGCTTTCAATCCGGCCACTACCACTCCTCCCATGACCGGTGACCCGGAAATCCAGCCCCATGGCGGTGTAAGATTCGGCGCTTGTATGGATGCTGCAGATCCTACCTTTCTGAATGATGACTGGATGATTTCCCCGCAGATTACCCTGGGAATTAATTCTTCTATCACTTTGTGGGTAAAATCCTATACGGGTGAATATGGCCTGGAGAGATACAATGTGCTCGTTTCCACTACCGATATGGACCCGGCAAGCTTTACTGCAATCTCCGGTTCTACCCCGATGGAAGCACCGACCGTATGGACCGAAGTTACTTTTGACTTAGCAGCTTATGATGGCCAGACAGTTTATGTCGCCATCCAGTGTGTTTCAGAAGATGCTCTCGCATTCATGATTGATGACGTCTCGATCGACTTCCTCGTTGGTATGCCGGAACAGTCGCAGGATGTTGAAATAGCTATCTACCCGAACCCGGTCACAGATCAACTGAATATCACATCAGGTGTTGAAATGACCCAGGTGGATATCTTCAACCAGCTCGGCCAGAAAGTTTACAGCCAGGTTGTGAAAGATACCAACTTCAATATGAATACTACCGGATTCAATGCAGGTGTCTATTTTGTCAGGATCACTACTGATGAAGGGATTGCAACGAAAAAGATCATGGTTAAATAATCATTCTTACTGATACTTAAAGAGGGTGCCTCATTTGAGAGCACCCTCTTTTTTTTCATGTGATTCAGACGGATTTTTTCTTTCTGCCCGATGTTGAAAGCGCCTGGTCGATGATCCACTCTAAATGGCCGTTAACGCTACGGAACTCATCAGCAGCCCATTTTTCTATAGCTGCATATGTATCCTGGTTCAGCCTGAGCACAAATGTCTTTTTACCAGCCATAACTTACTTTTAATTAGACCTATTGATGTAAAGTTCCGGCATTAATTACGGGTGCGGCATCCTTGTCTGAACAAAGCACGACCATCAGGTTACTGACCATGGCAGCTTTTTTATCCTCATCAAAATCGATAATATTCTTTTTTGAGAGCTGCTCTAATGCCATCTCAACCATACTGACAGCGCCTTCGACAATTTTAAAACGTGCGGCCACAATGGCTGTTGCCTGCTGTCTGCGCAACATGGCGCCGGCAATTTCGGCGGAGTAAGCCAGGTAACTTATCCTTGCCTCGATGATGTGAATTCCTGCAATTGACAGACGTTCCCTGAGCTCGTTCTCGAGAACATGATTAACTTCTTCTCCCCCGGAACGCAGGCTGATCTCGGCCTGGGCATCATCGAAGTTATCATAAGGATAATGCCCTGCTAATTTTCTTATAGCGGATTCGCTCTGGATTTCAACAAAATGACTATAATCATCGACCTCGAAAGCAGCCTTAAAAGTATTTTCGACCTTCCAGACCATTACAATCCCGATCATGATAGGATTTCCAACCTTATCATTCACTTTGATCGGTTCGCTGTCGAGGTTCCTGGCCCTGAGCGAAATCTTCTTTTTAACAAAGAAAGGATTGGCCCAGAAGAACCCATTCACTTTGATTGTGCCGGTATAATCACCGAACAACACCAGGACCATAGATTCATTGGGATTGACCACCATGAATCCAGGCATCAGAAAGACAGGAATAGCAATGAACGCGAAAATCCAGTCCTTATCCAGCGAAAAAGCCAGTGCAAATATTGCACCGAGAAGAATAAAAATGATGGCCAGGAATAGATAGCCACTTTTTGGTGAAAAATTGTTCTCTTTTTCCATTTTAATATTCATTTTAATATTATTTTGATATTGCAATAATACTACTTTTTTTATTACAAAGTCAAGTTTTTATTAAATTATTTTTTTAATGGCACGCGAATGACGCGAATTGAGCGAATTTTAATGGATTATCTTACTTTTGTCGGAATGAAATCACCATCAAAATACAAACATATTTTCATTGATCTTGATAAGACCATTTGGGATTTCGAAAGTAATTCACGCATAACGTTCCGGGAAATTTTCGAAAAATACCAACTGAGATCGCATGGAATCAGTCATTTACATAATTTTACAGAAGTTTATACGCGTATCAATGATTTGTTGTGGGGTTTATACCGGGAGAATAAAATAAAAAAAGAAGTACTAAATATCCGGCGTTTTGAATTAACCCTGCAGGAATTTGGTATCGACGACCTGATCCTGGCAACCCGGATTGCTGAAGATTACGTTACCCTTAGCCCATTAAAGACTATTCTTTTTCCGCATTCCCGTGAAGCGTTGAATTATTTGAAAATTGATTACTCACTTCATATCATCACTAACGGTTTTGAAGAAATCCAGCAGAAAAAGCTGGATGTCTGTGACCTCAGGAAGTATTTTACAACAATTACCACATCTGAAGAAGCCGGTGTAAAAAAGCCTGAAACAGGTATATTCGAACTGGCTTTGGAAAAAGCAGGAGCAAAAGCCAGCGAGAGCCTGATGATCGGTGATGATTTGCTGGTTGACATGGCCGGTGCGCGGTTAATCGGGATGGACACTTTGTATTTCAACCCTCAGCGCCATGTGCATGAACACCGCCTTGACCATGAAGTTCATTCATGGCATGAAGTGATGAAAATCCTTTAGAAATAAGGTAAATTTAATCCCTTGAAACCACGGTTCCCAATTTTTCTCCTTCAAGAAGTTTTTTAAGGTTCCCCGGTTGATTCATATTGAAAACCACGATCGGGATATTATTCTCTTCACACAGGGTAAAGGCAGTCATATCCATTATTTTCAAATCTTTCTCGTAGGCTTCGCGGAAAGTCAGCTGATCATATTTTTTGGCAGAGGGGTTCTTTTCGGGGTCTTCGGTATAAACACCATCAACACGGGTACCTTTGAGCACGGCGTCGGCACCGATTTCAACCGCCCGCAGGGCAGAAGCTGTATCGGTAGTAAAGTAAGGGTTGCCGGTTCCGCCGCTGAAAATAATCACATACCCCTTTTCCATGTAGTCAATGGCAGCTGGTCCATAGGCCATTTCCGCGATTTTCGGAATATCAAGACCCGACATGAGCTTAACCCTGACATCAAAATGCTCCAAAGCCGTCTGTAGCGCAAGACTATTGATTACCGTGGCCAGCATACCCATATAATCCCCAGTCTGCCGGTCAAAGCCTTGCAGACTACCCTTGATGCCCCGGAAAATATTGCCTCCACCGATAACGATCGCAAGTTGTATACCTTTGTGGTAAACTTCTGAGATTTCCAGGGCGTATTCTTGCAACCTGCCGGGGTCAATACCATAAGAAGCTTGTCCCATCAGGGATTCACCGCTGAGTTTAAGCAGGACTCTGTTATATTTCATGATAATAATTTCCGGTAAAGTTAATCATTCTTATTTTTCTCAGCCATATGCTATTGTAATCATTTAATTAACTTTACATTGACATGTTTGTTGATTAACCTGGATCAAATAAAAAATTATATGAACTTGCCTGATAATCAAATCCTGGTAATTTTCGGTGCATCGGGAGATTTAACGAAACGTAAACTCATTCCAGCGCTTTATTCTTTGGAAATTCAGAACTTATTACCGGAAAAATTTGCCATCGTGGGCGTAAGCCGGACCGAAACAAGTGATGATAATTTCCGCGATGCTATGAAGAAAGGGCTGCAGAAGTATTCCGGAGAGAAGGATGAAAGCAAAGCCGCAGGTTTTTTAAAAAAGATATTTTATCAGCGTGTTGATGCATCAGATGCTTCTTCTTATAAAAATCTGACAGACAAACTTTCAGAACTTCGAAAGACGTTAAATATCAATGGTAATACCATCTTCTATCTTTCAACACCTCCAAGTCTGTATGGAGTAATTCCAAAGAATCTTGCCAAAAACAAACTGAATATTCAAAATGACGGATGGAAAAGGGTAATCATTGAAAAACCTTTCGGATATGATCTGGAAAGCGCCATTGAACTGAATGCTTCATTACAAAAAGATTGGCATGAAGAGCAGCTTTACAGAATAGATCATTACCTGGGTAAGGAAACTGTACAAAATGTCCTGGTAACAAGGTTCACCAACGGCATATTCGAACCCCTATGGAACAGAAATTATGTCCACCACGTTGAAATAACTTCAGTAGAAAGCATTGGCGTGGAGAAAAGGGGTGGCTATTATGAAGGATCCGGTGCCCTGCGTGATATGATCCAAAATCATTTACTTCAGGTTGTCGGATTAATCGCTATGGAACCACCTACATCTATGCAATCCGATGCTATCAGAAACGAAACGGTAAAAGTTTTTCAATCGCTTCGTTCATTTAAAAAGTCAGAAATTATTAAATCTGCTATACGGGGACAATATCTCGCTGCTACGATTAAAGGAGAACAAATAAAAGGATATCGTCAAGAAGTTGGGGTAGATCCGAATTCCAAAACCGAAACTTACGCGGCGATAAAATTTTATATCGATAACTGGCGATGGGGCGGTGTCCCTTTTTATGTAAGAACCGGCAAGCAGTTACCCACCCGAGTGTCAGAAGCAGTGATCCACTTTAAACCTACGCCGCATTACCTGTTTTCTCAAAAAGGCGCGTTTGATTCATGTAATCAATTAGTAATAAGGATCCAGCCTGACGAAGGCATCCTGTTGAAATTCGGAATGAAGACTCCCGGGGCCGGATTTGAAGTTCAAAATGTGAATATGGACTTTCATTATTCTGATTTGTCCAATCTAAGGATTCCGGAGGCTTATGAAAGATTGCTGCTTGACAGCATGATAGGCGACACGACTTTGTATGCGAGGAGTGATGCAGTCCTGGCAACCTGGAAATTTTTGGATCCTGTTTTAAAAGCCTGGAAAAATGATAAATGCATTCCAGTTTACGGCTATCCGGCAGGGACATGGGGCCCGGAAAAGGCAGATGATTTAATCGAGGAACCTGGTATGACATGGAGATATCCTTGCAAAAACTTATCTGACGACGGAATTTATTGTGAGCTTTAATGATGAAAGAAACGATTCATATTTTTTCATCCGTCGAAAAACTTGCAGATTTCTTTGCCGGAAGAATTTCAGAAAGTATTTCAGGAACTGCCGGAGACCAGTTTTTTTACATTGCCCTGTCGGGCGGTTCGACACCCAGGGCGATCTATAAAACAATTGCAGAAAATTATAAAGATGAAATTGATTGGTCTAAAGTAATGATTTTTTGGGGGGACGAAAGATGTGTAACCCCTACGAGTGATGAAAGCAATTACAAAATGGCGTACGATAGCTTATTTAAAAATATAAATATTCCTGAATCCAATATTTACAGGATCGAAGCTGAAAAAGATCCGGCGCTTGAAGCTGAAAGGTATGCTGAAATGGTCGATTTGCTGCTCCCTCATAAAATAAATAATCCTCAATTTGATATGGTCGTACTTGGACTAGGAGAAGACGGCCATACTGCTTCAATTTTCCCTGATAATATTCATTTATTTAATTCCGAAAAACTCTTTGAAATAAGCCAGCATCCGGCTACAAAGCAAAAAAGAATTACGGCGACAGGAAGGCTCATAAACAATTCGAAAGAGGTCTGTTTCCTGGTCACCGGTGCAAGTAAAGCAGAAAGAGTATCCCAGATCCTGCAAAAGAAAGCAGGCTGGCAGGATTTACCTGCATCGCTGGTCAAGCCGACAGATGGGGAATTAATCTGGATGCTTGATGATCTGGCAGGACAAATGCTCATTAAAGAAGCTGGCAATTTCCGCGGTTGAGATCGTGTTCGATCATCTTGTATTTGGTGACCAGTATCCTGCCATCCGTGTATTGGACCTTGACTTTGTCGTTTCGGCCGATCTTGGGTATATCACGGCGTTGGGGTTCTTTGGGACGGTCAGCCTGGGTATCGCTGTGAGCCTGTGCAAGAAGGTCCCTCCTTTCTTCACGCATACGGGTGCGGTCGATTCCCCTCGGGGCCCTGGCCTCCCTGACGGAAGAGGCATCCTGGAGCGGCAGTTTTCCCCTGATCAGAAAAGTGGTAATTTCTTCGTTAATTTTCCCGATCATCTTCTTAAACAGCTCAAACGCCTCAAATTTATATATCAATAAAGGATCTTTCTGCTCATAAGCCGCATTCTGGACTGATTGTTTCAATTCGTCCATTTCCCTTAGGTGCTCCTTCCAGGCATCATCGATCATGGCAAGGGTAATCCCTTTCTCGATGGACAGGATGATCTCTTTTCCTCCGCTATCATAAGATTTTTTCAGGTTAGCAACGACGTTCATCGTCTTTATGCCATCAGTAATGGGGATAGCAATGTTTTCAAATTGCGGCTGGTTTTCATAAACATCCCGGATTACCGGATATGCCAGTTCGGCAATTCTTTTTGATTTTCCCCTGTAATGATCATAAGCTGCTTCATAAAGCCTGTCTGACATTTCTTCCACCCTTATTGAAAAGAATTCATCGGCTGTAAATGGGGATTCCAATGCCAGGTACTTCAGAAGGGCCATTTTGAAACCGTCAAAATCCTTCTCTTCAAGATATTGGTTGATCTGTTGTTCCCCAACATCATACATCATATTGGAAATGTCGACTGCCAGGCGGTCACCGAATAAAGCATGGCGGCGCTTTTTATAGATGACTTCGCGCTGTGAGTTCATCACATCGTCATACTGCAGCAATCTTTTACGGATGCCGAAGTTGTTCTCTTCCACTTTTTTCTGGGCCCGCTCGATCGATTTGGTGATCATGGAATGCTGGATCACTTCACCTTCTTTGATACCCAGCCGGTCCATGATTTTCGCAATCCTGTCAGAGCCGAACATACGCATGAGGTCATCCTCCAGTGCGACAAAAAACTGTGTTGAACCCGGGTCGCCCTGGCGGCCTGCACGACCTCTCAACTGCCGGTCAACCCGACGGGATTCGTGCCGTTCTGTTCCTATAATGGCCAATCCACCAGCATCTTTTACGCCGGGACCGAGCTTAATATCAGTACCACGTCCGGCCATATTGGTAGCAATGGTCACCGTGCCGGCTTTGCCTGCTTCGGCCACTATTTCAGCCTCTTTCTGATGTAATTTGGCATTTAATACGTTATGACGAATTTTAACCCTGGTGAGCATCCTGCTTAATAATTCCGATGTTTCGACAGAGGTTGTTCCGACAAGAGCCGGCCGTCCCTTGGCAACCAGATCTTCTATTTCCTTGATAACTGCATTGAATTTTTCCCGTTTGGTTTTGTAAACCAAATCTTCCCGGTCATCTCTTATAACCGGCCGGTTGGTAGGAATGACAACCACATCGAGTTTATATATATCCCATAGCTCACCGGCTTCGGTCTCAGCCGTACCGGTCATACCGGCCAGCTTTTTGTACATCCTGAAATAATTCTGTAAAGTAATCGTGGCGTAAGTCTGCGTAGCGGCTTCAACCTTCACGTTTTCCTTGGCTTCAAGGGCCTGGTGAAGACCGTCAGAATAACGCCGGCCCTCCATAATACGGCCGGTTTGCTCATCAACGATCTTGATCTTGTTGTCAATAATAACGTATTCTACGTCCTTCTCAAAGAGTGAGTAACCTTTGAGAAGCTGGTTAACCGTATGCACCCTTTCCGACTTGATCGAATATTCCTGCATCAGTTCTTCTTTCTTATCCCGCTTCTCCGAATCATTAAGAGAAGACTTTTCAATTTCTGCTAATTCGGAACCAATATCAGGCAGCATATAGAATTTATGATCGCCGGTATATTCGGTCAGCAGGTCAATACCTTTCTCGGTGATATCAATGGAATTATGTTGCTCATCAATAACAAAGAACAACTCATCATCGATAAGATGCATATTTTTCTGTTGCTCCTGGAGATGGAAGTTTTCCGTTTTCTGCATCAATGCTTTCATGCCTGGTTCGCTAAGGAATTTGATCAGGGCGTTATTTTTAGGCAGGCCGCGGTGAGCTCTGAAAATAAGCTCTCCTCCTTTTTTTTCATCTTCCGGTGAGGCATTTTCGGTGAGTAGCTTTTTGGCTTCAGCCAAAATTTTTGTTACAAAAGTTCGTTGGGAGGAATACAGCTTTTCAATCTGGGGCTTGTAGTTTTCAAATTCCTGCTTTTCCCCCTGTGGAGTTGGCCCCGAGATGATTAATGGTGTCCGTGCATCATCAATTAATACGGAGTCCACCTCATCAACAATAGTATAGTTATGACCCCGCTGAACCAACTCATCCGGGTTTCCGGTCATGTTATCCCTCAGGTAATCAAATCCGAACTCATTGTTGGTGCCGAATGTAATGTCCGCCAGGTAAGCATTCCGTCGGGCAGTGGAGTTAGGCTGATGTTTATCGATACAATCAACTTTAAGGCCGTGGAATTCGTATAATGTTCCCATCCACTCGGAGTCACGTTTTGCCAGGTAGTCATTGACAGTAACAATATGAACCCCTTTCCCGGGTAAGGCATTCAGATAAACAGGCAAAGTAGCAACAAGCGTTTTCCCTTCTCCTGTGCCCATTTCAGAGATCTTCCCCTGGTGGAGGACGATACCGCCTATAAGCTGAACATCATAATGCACCATATCCCAGGTGATGATGTTTCCACCGGCCAGCCATTGATTTTTATAATACGCTTTATCGCCGGAAATGTAAATGCTGTCCCTATTAGTGGCCAGTTCACGGTCCATATCGGTTGCAGTAACTTCAACCACCTCATTTTCTTTAAAACGCCGGGCCGTTTCTTTCATCACACAAAATGCTTCAGGGAGAATCTCATTTAACACGTCCTGGCTGATCCGGTAACTTTCCTTTTCATGCTTATCTATCTGTTCCCACAATTTTTCCCTTTCCATGATATCCTCTTCCGATTCGATCTGGAGTTTTATCGCTTCGATCTGGCTGATTTCTACTTCTATTCTTTCTGCAATTTTCTTGCGAAATTCAGCTGTTTTAGCTCTTAATTCATCATTGCTTAGCCGGGAAATTGCCTCATAGGAGGCTTTAGTATTAATTAGAATAGGATTGATCTCTTTAATATCGCGGGTGGACTTATCTCCGAAAATTTTCTGTAGTAGCTTCATATGCAAAGTAATTTGGCGCTAGTTTGCGCAATAATTGTTCCTTTACGCCTGTCTGAAGATTATTGACACTTTGGCAGGTAAAAATCCAGGTTTTTTCGGAACAAAATTAATCCAAATAGCCGATTTAAAAACAAAAGGGGCCTTAAATTGATCCTAATAACTTTTTTATATTTTCGCTTGGGCTTGGCGCCGGGCAGCTTATGATCTGCCCTTTATCATCTATGAGAATGAAATGAGGATAGGTGTTGGCATCATAATTTTCAAGCAATTCCAGGCTGCCCCCATATTGAAGAACCAGCCATGGCAGGTCCGCCATCTTCAGATATGCGGCAAGCTTGCCGGGATCTTTGTCGACTGAAACAGCCAAGAAAACGACCTTGTTTTTAAATTCCTCATAAATATCGGTAATCATCCCAAGTTCAGACTGGCAAGCAGGATTACCTGATTCAAAAAAAACCAGGTAAATGTATTTCCCATTGAAATCAGTGAGTCGATAATTTTTTTCATCATTGATACCGGATAAATTAAAGTCAGGCGCCGGACTTCCAGGTTGCAACCTTCTCAGCCGGACCATTATGTTATCAGTTAATTTCCGGGTTTCTGGGGAGCTGGTATTCCTGGAAATTTCATCCATGAGCAATATGATCCTGTTATGCTTGAAGCCAGAAATGTTATAAAGTTCTTTAAGCCCATCCAATAGAAGCAGTTCCCGTAATTCAACATCTTTCATGACCGGATCGGCTTTCAGCGAATCGAGTACATCAGCAGAAGAAGCATTTCCGTTGACCAGATCATAAGTTTTGTTGTAATTAAAGTATTTCCCCCCAGCGAGGAAGTATTTTTCGAAAAAAAGATGAAAAAAGTCCATATACTCGATGTTTTCATAAAGTACCGGTTTCCCGGTAAAATATTCCAGCCCGATATTATCCCTGCTTTTCAATCTGAGAAATAGTTGCATCGAAGCAGTTTTGTAACGGATATAATCCTTGAAATATGGGTTAGTTGCATTTTGAAACCGCAGGTTTATGGCTTTGATAAATGTGTCGAACATACTGCCGGCACTGCGGGATCTGACATTATCAGCATAGTTCAGCAGGAAATCATTATATAATTGATTAAAATCCTGAATGTACAAATTCAGATTATCGCTATCATCTTTTACTATTTTAATGGGTAAACCGGTCCGGTTGTAATATGAAGTTGAAATGGAAAGGTTTTTCAGCTCTATTTCGATTTCATACGACTGGCCAGGCTGGATAAACATTTCGGCCTGTTGAAATTCTATATCAAGCCAGACATATTTTATCGCATTGTTTTCAATGGTGAAATGGAACTTCTCGTCTTCTCCAATCGGGGCACTGGCCAGGGTTTCTCTCAGGTAAGAGACCTGGTCGCTGTAGGTCATCAATCTGATTGTCAAGCCTTTTCCATTTATTATTTTCCCGCTGACGCTCGATATTTCAGCCCTCAACGTCAGACCGATAAGCAAGATCAGAATGAAAGTGGCAGTTATCTTTTTCATACCATAGGTTTAATACAAAACGGTCAAATGGTTGGTTTATTCCCCGGTCAGGCGGAAGTTGTTAAAGTTGGGGCAAGCATCAGAATTTCACTACATCAGGGACAAATTGCGAAGGATCACCGCCGTTTCTCAGGATATCCCTGACTATAGATGAATTAAGTGCAGTAAATTCAGGGGTTGTCAGCAGAAAAACCGTTTCAATATCAGGGTTGAGGTTTTTATTGATCTGGCCTATGCTCCTTTCAAACTCAAAATCAGCGGAAGTCCTTAGTCCCCTAAGCAGGAACCTGGCGTTTACCCTTTTACAGAAGTCGACCGTCAGGCCCTTGTAAGACTGCACACTCACTTTAGGTTCATCCGCGAAGACAGCTTTTATCCATTTCATTCTCCGTTCAAGCGGGAAGAAGCTTTTCTTTTCCGCATTTTCTCCAATAGCAATAATAATTTGATCAAACAGCGGGATGGCCCGCAGGATGATCGACTCATGACCCTTGGTAATCGGGTCAAAGGAACCCGGGAAAACAGCAATTCGTTCCATCCCAGCAGATTTTAAGCAAAGATAAATTAAATTGACATGAAATGTAATAATGTCAACACTCATGAAGTTATGAACAATTAAAACCAATCTATCTAAACTTTTTAAATTTGCTTCATGATCTTTAATGAAGAAATTGCCAGAACGACTGCCAGGTCTCTTCTCCAGGTCAAGGCAGTCAAATTGAACCCTCACGATCCTTTCACATGGACATCAGGGATCAAATCGCCGATTTATTGTGATAATCGCATCACTTTATCATTTCACGCCATCCGGACTTACATCCGGCAGCAGCTTGTCCATATCATCCGGGAAGAATTCGGAGTGGTGGAATACATAGCAGGTGTTGCTACCGGCGGCATTGCCCAGGGAGCTCTTGTAGCCCAGGAATTCGGCATTCCGATGGTTTATGTCAGGTCTGAAAAGAAACAGCACGGGCTGGAGAATAAGATTGAAGGCAGGGTGGAGACAGGCAAGTCGGTTGTCGTTGTAGAAGACCTGGTTTCGACGGGGAGCAGCAGTCTTGCTGCGGTGCATGCCCTTACGGAAGCCGGATTTATAGTCAAAGGGATGGTTGCGATTTTCAGCTATAATCTTGACTCGGCCAAAAAGAACTTCGATGATGCCAAATGCAGGCTGATCACTTTATCGGATTACAATTCCCTGATAAATGAAGCGCTCGAAAGTAACTACATTACTGATGACGACCTTCAGTCGCTCGTGAAATGGCGTGATAATCCTGAAAAATGGGCAAAGTAGATTTCCAGAGCCATAAGGTTCAGATTCAGGTCACGGTTGAAAAAGCTTATTCATTTCTGTATGATCTGAATAATCTTCAAAAGCTTATGCCGGAGCAGATCATCAACTGGCAGTCGACCGAAGATTCCTGCTCTTTCGATATAAAAGGAATGGCCCATATTTCACTGGAAAGGGCCGAAACAATCCCGGAGCAGCTTGTCAGGATCATCTCAAAACCCGAAAATCCCATTGATCTTGAAATCAGGGGAAACCTTGAAAAACAAACAGCTGATCAAACCACTTTATGGATTGAACTTACGGCGGATTTAAGCCCTATGCTGAAATTAATGGCGTCAGGTCCAATGCAGAACCTGGTTAATATCATGGCGGATAAGCTCAAGGAAGCATCCTTTTGAATTCCTAATTTCAAATTTCAAATTTGATTTCTTTGAGATCGCATTCTATAATCTTTTCTCCAGGAATTTCGAGGATAAGCTGACCATACCGGTTTACACCGATGATTCTGGCCTGTATAGGGTTTCCTTTATAAATATACCCGGATAATTGCTGCATCCGGTATAGGAGTTTAAGATAGTCTTCATCGATTTCCTTTTTTGCGCCTTGCTTTAATTGATTTAAACGGTGTTCAATTTTAGCTAAAGTCCGGCTCAGCATTTCATCAAGATCAAATGCAGTTTCTGCCACCATCTTTAGTGAAACCGGATTTGAGGCTTCACCGGAAAATGATTCCTGATTAATATTAATGCCAATGCCGATCACGGAAAAATCAAACTGAGAGCCTTTAACTCCATTCTGTATCAGGGTGCCGGCAACCTTATGATTGCCGATATAAATATCATTTGGCCATTTGATCCGGATATCATCACGTTCAGGCAGAACTTCCCTGACGAGATCGGTAAGGCCAAGTGAAATAATTTTATTGAGGTAGAACTGGGCTTCTATGGCCAGGAATGACGGGTAGAGTAAAAAGCTGAATGTAAGGTTCCGCCCGGGCTCACTTTCCCATTTGCTGCCATCCATGCCTCTTCCTGCTGTCTGGAAATCAGAAATGACCAGTGTGCCCTCCTTAAGCTTTTCCCTGGTAAGCCAATCCATAAGAAAGCGGTTTGTGGAGTCGACTTCTGTTAATCGTGTGATTTCAGATCCAATTATTGCCATTTTTAAACAACTTGTACAAAAATACGTTTTAAGGTGTTAAGAAGCAAAGATCAGCCTTAACGTACTAATAAATAAGAGATAGGCAAAGCTATTCGATGAAAAGCATCGTAAAAAAGTTTAATTTTGCAGGGAAATAAAATATTTGAATGACACCGGACTTATATGAATCAGAAGAATTGACCAAGCTCATCGTTCAGGGCATGGAAGACACAAAAGCTAAAAACATTGTCATACTTGATTTGCAAGACATCGAACACTCCATCACTAATTATTTTGTAATTTGTCATGGCAGCTCGAAACCACAACTGGAAGCCATTGCGGGTTCCATCATCGAAAAGACGGTAAGGAATTTGAAAGCTAAACCCTGGCATAAAGAAGGCTTTGAAAACGCGGAATGGATTTTGCTGGATTACGTCGACGTCGTTGTTCACATTTTTCGGGAAGATAGAAGGGACTTTTATCAGCTTGAGAAATTATGGGCAGATGCCGCCATCACGCATCATGACTATAAAGAATAATAATCAGCTTTTTTTTAAGATCTAAAGCACAAATCGGACAGAATGGCAGAGGAGAATTTTAATTCACAGGATAAAGGGGGGAGTAATTTACCAAAAGGTAAAAATACCAGGGCTAAATTCAGTTTCTACTGGATTTATGCCGGTTTACTTTTAGTTTTTATGCTGACTTATATTGTCAACTGGGAAGGAGGGGCAGCTAAAAAGACTACCTGGGGCGAAGTGAAGGAGATGCTGGAAAATGGTGATATCAGCCGCATCCTTCTGGTCAACAAGGAATCGGCAGAAATTTTCCTTAAGCCGGAAAAGATTGATGATCCCAGGTACAAGGAAATAAAAGAGAAGGTCCCTGCCAAAGGGCCTCATTTCACGTACAACATCACTTCTCCTGAAAGTTTTGAGAGGCTGGTGATGGAAGCCCAGAAGGACATTGCTGATCCGGTATATATTGAGAACGATGTAAGGCGCAACTGGACCGGAGATATTCTGGGATGGGTTGTTCCTGTTGCCATCCTGGTCATTGTCTGGCTGGTTATCATGAGGATGATGAGCCGCAATGCCGGTGGTGCCGGAGGTCAGATCTTCAACATCGGTAAATCGAAAGCACAATTATTTGATAAGACCACCAGTGTAAGCATTAATTTTAATGATGTGGCAGGGCTTGAGGAAGCCAAGGTGGAGGTTAAAGAAGTGGTGGATTTTTTAAAGAACCCTTCAAAATATACGGGATTGGGTGGTAAAATTCCCAAGGGAGTCCTTTTGGTAGGTCCTCCGGGAACCGGAAAGACCTTGCTGGCAAAAGCCGTTGCGGGTGAGGCCCAGGTTCCGTTCTTTTCCCTTTCAGGCTCCGATTTTGTGGAAATGTTTGTGGGTGTGGGCGCTTCGAGGGTCAGGGACCTTTTTAAGCAAGCTAAAGAAAAAGCCCCCTGCATTGTATTCATCGATGAAATTGATGCCATCGGGCGTGCCAGGGGAAAGAACCAGATCACCGGCGCCAATGATGAGCGGGAAAGCACGCTGAACCAACTGCTCACCGAGATGGATGGTTTCAGCACTAACTCCGGGGTCATCATCATGGCGGCGACAAACCGGGCCGATATCCTTGACAGGGCATTGCTCCGTGCCGGCCGCTTCGATCGTCAGATCAACGTAGAACTACCCGATCTCGAAGAACGAAGGGCAATTTTCAAAGTGCACACCAAGAACCTGAAATACGACAAGGAAAATGTCGACATGGAATGGCTGGCCAGGCAGACACCCGGTTTTTCCGGCGCAGACATTGCTAATGTTGCTAATGAATCGGCCCTGATAGCCGCCAGAAACGACAAGAAAATCATCGAAAAGCAGGATTTTGTGGATGCCATCGACCGGATTATCGGTGGACTGGAACGACGAAGCAAGATTATTTCACAGGAGGAAAAGCAGGTGATCGCATTCCACGAATCCGGGCATGCATCGGTCAGCTGGTTGCTGCCGCACGCGCATCCATTAGTCAAAGTGACCATTGTCCCCCGCGGAAAAGCATTGGGCGCAGCGTGGTACCTGCCTGAAGAGAGGCAGCTCACGACTTTCGAACAGATGTTTGATGAAATGACCGCTACATTAGGCGGCAGGGCAGCGGAAGAGATCATATTCGGGAAGGTTTCAACCGGAGCCCTGAATGACCTGGAAAGGGTAACCAAACAGGCTTACAATATGGTCGTATTCTTCGGACTGAACGATAAGATCGGCAATATCAGCTATTATGATTCCACGGGGCAGCAGGAATATGCATTCCAAAAGCCTTACAGTGAAAAAACAGCGGAAGTTATTGACCATGAAATTGGAAAACTGGTCGACCAGGCCTATCGCAGAGCCGTGGAAATCCTTAGAATTAACAGGGACAAACTCGAGCATCTGGCCCGAATGCTGCTCGAAAAAGAAGTGATATTCGGCGAAGACCTGGAGCCCATCTTCGGGAAAAAGATGAAGCAGGCGGGGCATGAGATCGTTTTGATCAATATCAAATCAAACGGGAATAATACCATGTCTGAAAAAGCCGAAGATAAAACTCCAAAGAAAAGGGGCAGGAAGCCGAAGGCAGACAGAGTATAGTCGTCAGTCGTTAGTCGTTAGTGGTTGGTCATTAGGTAGTCAGAAGGTTGTCAGAAGGTAGTCATTAAGAATTTGGCCCGTCAGGGACAAATGAAAATAGTCCCGGACAAGCCGCCCGTGGATAATAGATCGACCCTTTAAAACAAGTCCCATACGGCCCACAGGACTTGCAAAATATTTGAACCTCCTCTTCCTTGTGTAATCTCTGTGAAGTATGCAGATCATCTATAGAAAACCACTTAAATTTTTTCTAGTGGTTTTCTGCTATGGATTTCACTTTAAAATAGATTATCATTGGGGGCATGAAGGATGAACTAACATATTTAAGATATATAAGGTTAGATCCAAAATCGCTGTACCCTCCATAAATGTACATTTCCTTTGCTGCACAAGACTTCTTAGTTTATAAACCCTTTAATTTAATCTTGTTAGGTTAATTCCCCGCCCCTTGGGGCGAAAGTATTCTAACTGACGGGTTAACCCGTCAGTTAAACAGATACCCCGCTGCTTGCGGCGGGGAGTTTCATTGACAAAATGAAAAAAGTGATTTTTATTATAGCAATTATTTTATCTTTTATTGTCGTAATTTTAAGCTGTAAAAAACAGCATGATGATTCAAAAGTTAATCCGATCAACCAGGTGAACCAGACCAACCAAAACATAGAACAGCGGATACTTACATTCAAATCGGAGATTGAAAACAGGCTGAAAAGTGGGAGCAGTTACCCGATAGATACAGCAGTTCGGTACACTGAAGCTTTGATAAATTATACTTATGGAGATGTAGCCAATAATCTCCAAGGATTGGATATTGATTCCGTATTTATTGATGTTGATTTAACCGGCGGAAAGGTAACGCCTGCTGAAGCTGCATCTGTTTATGACGAGATTATTGACAGCCTGACTGTTCAATATCAGAATCTTCCTTCACAAAATCTTCATCTGATTTTCGCGGATGTTTTCAGAAGGGACTCTATTTCAGGAAGTGTTACTTTCGGTGTAATCTCGGCATTCGGATATGTCTCGCCAATTAATTATGGTCGTTTTGGAGATGAGGATTGGTGGATGTTTGGGTTGGGGTGGTGTAATTCTGGGGGATACTGCGATGGCCCATACGAAGGAACACATACTAATAGTGATGCAGCCGAACAAATTGAATATAGAATCAGAGTAAATATTGGTGTCCCTGGTCTAAGGCATTACTCTACTGATGTAGTAACGTTAGATATATGGCCTGATGGTCTTGTCCATTATTATGGAGACCCCCCTAATGGTATTCCTCCCCAAAATTATTATTGTGATTTTCTTAATTACGAAGATGAAACTACCGAAGACAATTATTATGACTATTTGTGTTTTGTCAATTACTATGCATTACCAAATTTTCATGATTGTCTCTGTCCTGATGAAATGAATTTCTACCTGCATGGTGAAGAATCTGTTTGTACCGATCTTATATTCGAATGTGATGATTTGGGGGATTTAATTGAAGACAAAGTTTTCATGTCCATTAATAATGAGGGAAGCATTTATTACGGATTTCCAAATTACAGTTATGTTCACATTATGACCAATACATATGGTTTATGGGTTGTTGACACAAATCAACCGGGAACTTTTAATTAATTAACTTATTGCAGGATGCATTAATATAAATGCATCCTGCTGTTTTATTAAAATTCTTATGAAGAAAGATTTTATAATTTTTGGATTATTAATGAGTATGTTTTTTACATACGGCCAATCTACCTATGAATTTCTTTATCAAAGTCCTTTAAATGAAATTTCAAGAAGCCTGAATGAAGATGAACAAGGAAACATCTATTTTTCGGTTGAAAACTTTCAATATGCTTTGATTATCAAACTTGATCATGATGGATCTTTTCTAGACTCCATCAGTATATATAACCATGAAGGCACTTGTAACCTTGCAGAGTTGATTAAAATTGATGATGATTATTTTGTGGCTTTAGGTAATTGGACCATTGATACGGTTTCTGAATTATGGTTTGTGAAATTTAATCACGAATTACAAATTATTGATGATAAGAAATTGATTTCCAACAGCCTTAAAATTTATAATTTCCATCATATCATCAGAAGTAATGGTAATATTGTTTTTATAGCCCACTACCAACCTGGATCTTCTCCCGCTGAATATAAGGTCTGTATTTATGAATTGACACCCGAAGGAGATTTGGTCAGATATAAATTTTTTAATCAAGCATATTCATTTAACATTGCTTCGACAATTATTGAGGATTCTTCAAATTTTTGTTATAAATTATTTTCTCTTTTGCCCGTTTCATATAGAATGTCATGCAATATCAGTTATATTGATACTTCTTTTAATGTAACTGATTCTTTAGTCCTTTCTGGTGGCATTATTAGGGATCAAAATACGGCTAAATGGATCAATGACTCGATTTATCTTCTGACCGGAAGGTCATTCGATCCCTCCCAAGATGAATTCGATATCGGAATTCTGAAAATGACTGCCAATGATTCTTTACTTAACGCAGCATATTTTGGAAAAACTGATACTGTGGATTATACAGGTCTATATAAAAATCTAGACTTTATTTCAAAAGGTAACATTTTTTTCTCTGGAGAATCCAATATTAAACAATATTTTCAAACCGAGCCTTCATGGATCATGTTAAATATCCTTGATTCGAATCTGAACCTTAAAAACCAGCGGTTTTATGGAGGGGATGCATTTTACCTGGTGAATGCCATACTGGCCACACAGGACAGTGGATGTGTGCTGTCGTGTTCACGCTACGATTACTTAACCCAGAACGAAGAGTTCGATATCTATATTCTCAAGGTTAATCAGGATGGATTGCTGGTTTCAACCACTGAAAATCCAATTATAAATAGTAACGCATGTTTTATTTATCCTAATCCGGGGAATGAGACATTAAATATTAATTCACCAATAGATCGGTCACAAATTCAGCTTTTTGACCTGACCGGAAGATTGGAATGTGAAGCTGAACTTTCGGCAGGCACCAATTCGATACCTGTTTCCAGCTTACCTGCCGGAATTTATCTTTACCGGATATTTGACCATAAAAGCCAGATAATCCAATCGGGGAAATGGATCAAACTGTAAGGATTTGTTTCAAATATTCCCACCCTTTAATCCCCTCCCATGCCATCATTTATAATAAAAGCTCTGGTTGTGCAGGGAGGGGAAACATTATCCTATCCGCATATTTTTCCCCGGAATGAATTCCGGGGCTATTTTCAAGGCACTCCTATGGAGTGCAAGAGGATTGAGCATTCATAGTGCTCAATTGCAATTGAACAATCGAGCAATTGAACAATGTATGACCACTTTATGACCACCTAATGACCACTTTCTGACCATTTCTTCCTAAAAATCAGTCCTTGAACAGCAGTAGTTCAAATTTTCTATCTTTGTATTGATTATGGAAGAAAGCACTTCAAAAGAAAAGGTATTAAAATACATTAGGGAGGCTCTCATTTCAAAGACTGATCAGCCATTTCCAAAGATCGACTATGAAAAGCCGGTATTCAGTGAAATGGAAGAATCTTTTGATATCAATTTCGCACAGGAATTGACTGCTGCCGGCGGAATGTTCATTTATTGTGAGAGTGAGGCGGAAGTCATCAATGGCCTCAGGTTCCTGATGCACGACCGGAAGTGGGACAATATTTTCGCACTTGAGCCAAAGATTATCGAGCTCCTGAATAAAGGGCAAATTACCTGCCTGTCTGATCACGATCAAATAACCCAGTCGCATGTGGGGATGACCGGATGCGAATCCCTCGTAGCAAGGCTGGGCAGCGTCATGGTGTCGACCGGGCAAATGGCCGGCCGGCAAATCTTTATCTATCCGGAAATCCATATCGTTTTAGCACAGGCATCGCAACTGGTTGGTGACCTGAAGGATGCCCTGCTCAAATTAAGAAAAAAGTACGAACAACGGATGCCTTCGATGGTCACTCTTATCACGGGCCCCAGCCGTACGGCCGATATTGAAAAAACATTGGTCATGGGGGCTCACGGACCGAAAGAATTATATGTCTTCCTTCTGGAAGACCGGCTTTAAATTAATTACTGCGTGCAAAACCTATACACGAGGACCATTACCGGCATTTTTCTTACAGCCCTGATCATCGGCTCTCTTCTGCTGCATCCGTTGGCTCTTGTTGTTGTGATCTTTGTTCTGATGATGGTCGGTTTGTACGAGTTTTACCGACTGGCCGGTTTTCATGAAATACACCCGCAACGGGTTTTGGGCTTCGCGGTCGGGGCCATCATGTACATCATCGTGGCTCTTACCGCCCTCGGGATAGTTTCAGCCTGGTACCTGGCCTTTCTTCCTCCTCTGTTCTTTGTTTTTTTTATTGCGGAATTGTTCCGGACGAAGCCAAATTCATTGTTAAATATAGCTTTCAGCATTTTCCCTGTCGCCTATATTTCCATCCCTTTTGCCATGATGATTTTCTTAATGAACCCTGTGGTTATCGGTGACCATCCTTACTGGCATATACTTTTCAGCTTATTAATCATCCAGGGGGGCTATGACACTTTTGCTTATCTGGTTGGAATAGCGATAGGGAAACATAAACTATTCGAAAAAATTTCACCGAAGAAAACCTGGGAAGGCACTATCGGAGGAACATGCTTCGGCCTGCTTGCGGCCTTCATATTGTCCCTGTTCTTCAAAGAGCTTACAACCTGGCAATGGCTTGTTGCAGCATTGATTATCAATATTTCCGGCACCTTCGGTGATTTATCGGAATCAATGCTGAAACGAAAGTTCAATGTCAAGGATTCCGGAGATTTCTTTCCCGGCCATGGCGGTGTACTCGACCGGTTTGATGCAGCTATATTTGCAGCACCGGTATTATTTTGTTATCTTTTATTGCTCAACCTATGAGACTTCATCATAAAGGATACATACCCCTTCTTGTCATGCTGGCACTCCTGTTGTGCATGGTCTGGCTGATAAACCTGGTTTTTCCGGTGCAAAGTACCATACATTACATATTGTACTGTGCGGGCGTTATTTTTTATTTCCTGTGCATCCGGTTTTTCAGGCGACCATACAGAGAAGTTTTACCTGACCCTGAACAAATCTTAAGTGCTGCCGATGGCCATGTTGTTGTGATAGAAGAGATTCAAGAAACGGAGTATTTTCATGACCGGCGAATGCAGGTTTCCATTTTCATGTCGCCCCTTGATGTACATGTAAACTGGTATCCTGTCAGCGGGGAGATCATTCACACAAAATATCACCATGGTTCCCACATTCCGGCATACCGGCCAAAAGCCAGCATGAAGAATGAGCGCATGTCGATCGTGATAGAAAATGAACATGGCAAACCGGTCATGATGACACAGATTGCCGGTATCATGGCCAGGCGGGTATTCACCACCGCCAGGCCGGGGAGTTATGTTTTCCAGGGAGAAGAAGCAGGTATCATCAAGTTCGGCTCCAGGGTCGATATCATTCTTCCAAAAGATAGCGAGATCGTGGTTAAGTTAGGCCAGAAAGTTAGTGCATGTAAGACTATCATAGCGAGATTTCCCGATAAAAACCTATTTTTGCAAAAATCTTAAAGTGACACTGTTATGACTGAGGAATCCGAATTTCTACTTCAGGAAACAGAAGACCAGATGAACAAATCAGTTCAATTCCTGGAAAAAGAATTGCACAAGCTTCGCGCGGGAAAGGCCACACCCCAGATGCTTGAAGGGATCAGGATCAACTACTACGACGTGGTAACTCCCATTGAACAATTGGCAAACATTACAACACCGGATGCAAGACAGATCATTATTCAGCCATGGGATAAAAGTATCATTCATGATATCGACAAAGCCATCATGACCGCGAACCTGGGCCTGAATCCCAAAAATGAAGGGGAAGTGTTACGGATCCAGGTGCCACCGCTGACAGAAGAGCGGCGACGTGATCTCGTCAAGAAAGCTAAATCTGAAGCGGAAAATGCCAAGATAAGCATCCGCAACATCAGGCGTTCGTCGAATGATATGGCCAAAGACCTTGAAAAAGAAGGGGTAGCTGAAGATGAAGTAAAGAAGTTGCAGGAAGATATCCAGAAACTCACCGTCAAGTATATCGAAGTAGTCGATAAAATTGTTGTTCAGAAAGAAAAAGACATTATGACGGTTTAGATATTGTTTTTGACACTGACAGGTCCGCCAAAGGCGGACGCCGTCAGATAAATTAACTTTTCACCTGTCAACGTGCGAAGCATTTGACAGCGTGAAAAGACCCAAGGTTATTTTTCTGTACAATTCCTGCAAATATCGATTTCATTCCTGGCGGAGAACAATTTCTTTCTGAAGTTATCATAGGCTTCACCCCGCCAGATCTCCTGAAAACTCTGCTTTTTCAGATCCCCTAAACGGTGGGTGGCATCCTTATCAAAGCAGCAGGGAACTACGAGTCCATCCCATGTAATCACACAGCCCCGCCACATTCTAAGGCAATGATTATACAGGGGATTATCTATAATATACTTGCCGTCACCCTTCTTTTTGTATCTCGAAAAAGATTCATTAACGGGAATAAGCGGATTTCCCTCCTCGTAGTTATAGACCTGGGCAGATTTAAGCTCAAGTTTGTCTACTCCTATTTCCTTTGCCAGCTCACGCAGTGCAGGAATCTGGTGCTCATTGGTTCGAAAAACAATGAACTGAAGAATGATATAAGGAGTTGCCGAATGAAGCTCTTTTTTCCACTTCACCAGGTTTCGGGTACATTCCAGAACTTTATCAAATGACCCCCCTACCCTGTATTTCTCATAGGTTATCTGGTCCAGGCCATCAAGAGAGATGATGATCCGGTCCAGGCCCGACTCGACGGTTTTTTTTGCCAGGTGGTCGGTCAGGAAATGTGCATTTGTGGAAGTGGCAGTGTAAATCTTCTTTTTCCGGGCATATTCCGCCATGTGAAAGAAAAGCGGATGAAGATAAGGCTCTCCCTGGAAATACAGGATCAGGTAAAACAGGTCCGGGTGAAGCTGGTCGATGACCTCATGGTACATTTCAAGCGAGATCTTCCCGGTATCACGTGTGAACTTTCTAAGGCCCGACGGACACTCGGGACATCTCAGGTTGCAGGAGGTCGTCGGCTCCACGGAAATGGTAAACGGATTTCCCCAATGCCTCATTTTACCTGTAAAGCGGCTCAGGTAATAACTGGAAAAAAGTTTGACCAGGTTAATCAATCTCCCAGGTGTTATCCGCATCAGGAGGCTAAGGCTATCTTTAAGCTGAGCAGGCAATGGAAATTGTTATTTCTTTCGTTTGCGCCTGATCCGGTCGGTCAGCAGCGAAACAGCCATAATTCCCAGCTTGAAAGCAAGTCCGGATCCGCCAAACAAATTTTCAAGGATACGGTTTTTAATCGCAGGACCGGTCAGGTTACCAGTTAATTCCCTGAAGCTGGATTTGATCTTCAGCTCTTGTTCCAGAATCCGTAGCTTCTGGCGTGCCTTTATTAGCTCGATTTCCTGGAAATCCTTCCTATTCTTTTTCATTTTCCAAGTCTTTATATTGATCTAATTCCATCTGGCTTAGGATGAGCCGGGTAAAAGGCCGTACGATGATAGCTCTTCTGAAAACATAGATAAATACGGCCAGGAGGATATAAAAACCGGCAATAATTAGAAATCCCAGCCACCATTTTCCGGTCGCTTCGCCAAACCAATAGGCAAAGGCAAAAGAGCCGAAAACCACAACGAAAAACAATATCCAGAAAAGTACCAGCCATAAAACCAGGCTGGAAAAAAATCTGATCAGGTAATCGGCAACATTGAGCCTAAAATAACCGACCTTCAGGTCTAAGTAAATTTTAATCTGGTCGAAAAACCTCATCAATTGTGCGGATAGGCTATTATCTTCTTCCATAACTGATAGTTATTATGTTATTGGTTAGTGGTTACAATTCTGTTTTGGGTTTGCGGGTGTACTTCCTTTTTGCTACAGACGGTGGTTTTTGTGTTTTAGTTCCAGGTTTTGCTCTTGGAATTTTTGTCTTTAATTCATGTTCCGGTTCCACTCCCATTTCATTCATCAGTTCCCCTAATCCGAGGCCATATTCATCAGCTAGTGCTTGTACTTTTTTCTTAATATTCTGACGGGTAATACTGCCTTTATCGGGAGCTAATAATATACCTGCTAAAGCACCGGCGGCAGCGCCGGCCAGGAAGCCAAGGAGAAAATTTGACATTGTCTTTTTCATGTTTTTAAATATTTTCGGTTAATTTATCGATCAGTTTAAACCCGCTCAGAAATTCTTTCGCCACGATCCTGAGCACGGTATAACCCGGGATAGCCAGGATCATTCCCGGAATACCAGCCAGGCTTCCTGCCATCAGTATTACAAGGAGTATCTCAATCGGGTGCGCATTTACCCTTTTAGAGAAGATCAGGGGTTGTATGACAAAATTATCGATCAGGTTGGCTATGGAAAAAACGAGGATTACTGTGATTGCCGTATTCAGCGCATTATCATACAATCCCAGTCCCAGATCGGAGGAAATACCGAGTACTGTTCCGATAGAAGCCCCGATGATTGGCCCCAGGTAAGGGATCACGTTCATTAACCCTCCGAAAAAACCTATCAATATTGCATTTTCAATCCCAAAGACAGACAGGCCGATCGTAAGCAGTACCATCATGATAAAGAGCTGTGAAAGCAGACCTATAAAATACCTTGAAAGCATGATCTTGGTCTTATGCAGAATAGTTACAACTTCAGGCTGGAAACGGTCAGGGGCAAACAAAAGGATCCCGCTCCTGAGCAGTTGGCGATCACGCAGAAAAAAAAATGAAAGGAAGAGCACGGAAAATATGCCGATAATTAACGTACTCGTCGCACCGAGAAGCTTTTCAAAAAGGTTGGAAAAATCAGCAACATTGATCACGGAAGTGATCTGGCGTTCCAGGATACTTTGGAGTGTCTCGTCTGCTTTAATAATATCATAAGAAAGCAGCAGCCCCTGCATCCGGTCAATCACCCCTGCAAAGTATGTAACTACTTCATCTACATTGATCTTCGAGATCATTTGGGCCTGGCGCGTAATCATCGGAACAAAGAGGAGAGCCAGGCACACAAGCAACCCTATCAGGGTTACAATTGTGATGAGGGCTGCAATCGATTTAGGCATGGATAGTTTGCCGATCCTGATTTTCGAAAGAAATTCCACCAGAGGCTGGCCAATCAAAGATATCACCCCGGCTGTGATGATATAAATCAATATATCGAAGAAATACCACATCATGAACAGACCGAGGAGCACCCCGATAACAGCAACGATGACACGATATTTCTGACTCATAGAAATATTGTTTTAATATACCCGGATAACAAAGTTAAGAAATTTAAAACCAGCTAATTTTTAAAAATGAAGTAAACGGCAAGGATAAGGAATATAAAACCGTTACGGAAGAATTTTCCCCCAGGATTTATTAGGATGAGGACCCATCACAAAAGTAATTTTTCCGCCTTTTATTAATGAAGAATGATCTATGTAATTTTTTAAATATCTCTCTCCGTTCAACAGGATATCCTGGATGAATAAGTTGGTTTCCGACTGATTTCTCACCTCTAATTCCAATTTATTGCCATTCTCCAATGTAATAACGGCAGATTTTACAAGGGGGCTTCCAATGGCATACCAGTCGGCTCCGGGGCAGACCGGGTAGAATCCCAGGGAACTGAAAATGTACCATGCCGACATCTGGCCGCAGTCATCATTCCCGCACAACCCGTCCGGCGCATCAGCATACATGGCTTTCATGATCATCCTCACCCTTTCCTGTGTTTTCCATGGCTGACCGGTCCAGTTATAAAGATAGGGGATATGATGACCGGGCTCGTTGCCGTGCACATAACAGCCGATAATCCCATCACGCGTTATATCTTCAGTTTCTTTAAAATTTTCATCTGACAAGTGCATAGTGAATAACGAATCGAGGTACCTTGAAAATTTTTCCCTACCTCCCATCAGGCTGATCATCTCAGGAATCTGATGCGGGACATAAAGGCTGTAATTCCAGGCATTTCCTTCAATAAAACCCTGCCCATGCGTATTCAGAGGGTCAAACGGCACCTTCCATGAACCATCGTTCAGCTTTGGCCTCATGAAGCCCGTTCCTGGATCATAAACATTCAAAAAGCTTGCAGATCGTTTGGTAAAAATCAGATCAATTTCAGGATTGCCAATTTTACCGGCCAATTGGGCAATGGTCCAGTCGTCATAGGCATATTCCAATGTTTTTGAAACCGAGGAAGAATTCTTGTCTTCCGGAACATAACCCATGACTTTATAATAGCCCAGACCATCAAAAAGATCATAATTGGCCGTATTCACACAGGCTTCCAGCGCATGGCCGGTATCGAAACCATCATTTCCTTTTACAACGGCATCCGCGATGACCGAAACGGCGTGATAGCCAATCATGCACCAATTCTCATTGGCATAGTGCGACCAGACTGGAAGCATCGGGTGCACGCTCTGATCATAATGGGCCAGCATGGATTTGATCATATCTGTATTCCTGCCGGGCTGTATTAGATTGAACAAAGGATGCAAGGCGCGGTAAGTATCCCAGAGCGAAAAAGTGGTGTAATTCGTAAAATCAGTTGCCTGGTTGATATTCTGGTCAAGGCCGCGGTAAGCGCCATCGACATCCATATAAACCGTCGGGCTGAGAAAAGAATGATAAAGGGCGGTGTAGAAGGTCACTTTATCGCCCGGGGTCATCGTTTCCACTACCACTTTGTTCAGTTCTTTATTCCATTTTCCCTGGCTTTCCCTGACTACCCGTTCAAAGTCCCAATGGGGAATTTCCGACTGTAGGTTTTTCAGGGCGCCATCCGTACTGACGGACGATAAGGCAAATTTGATTTTCAGTTTCTCCCCTTCTTTCATATTAAAGTCGAAATAAGCCCGGATCTTCTTGCCTGCCATTTCCGGGAAGTTCTTCGTTTCATCAAACTTCCGGTAAAATCCCCGGTAAACGGTCTGATCGTATTTTTTATGCCCATATTGATAAAATGGTTTGCTGAAGACCATCGCGAAATAAATCACCCGTGTCCTGGCCCAACCGTTTGTCTGGCGATAGCCGGTCACAAGCGTATCATTTTCCACCCGGATAAATGTCCAGACATTCTTATCATTATAATTATAAATCCCATGGATAAGATCAAGGATGACATGGGCGCTGTCGGTTTCCGGGAAGGTATACTGGTGAAAGCCTACCCGCGTTGTAGCCGTCAGTTCCGCCAGAATGCCGTCGTCATCCAGCTTCACTTTGTAATAGCCAGGTTCTGCAACTTCATTCTGATGTAAGTAAGCAGAGCGATAGCCATTTTCAGGATGGACGGCAGTTCCCGGATTCAGCTGCAAAGCCCCGACCGTGGGCATAATCAGGAAATCTCCCAGGTCGGAATGCCCGGTCCCGCTGAAATGCGTATGGCTGAACCCCACGATCGTCGGGTCATCATATTGATATCCCGAGCAATAAGCATAAACCTCCCCGTTATATTTTCCGTCTTTTTCAAAGCTAATGGTATCAGTGTCAGGGCTGAGCTGCACCATGCCAAAAGGAACCGTTGCTCCCGGATAGGTATGGCCCATGCGTTGTGTGCCGATTAAAGGGTTTATATATTGTATTAAGTTCTGTTGCGCTGAAAGATTGTCGAATATGATGACAAAGATTATTAGCAAGAAGTGAAGGTGTTTCATAGTGAAAAGTTGTTAGTTTAGGTTTTAAGGTTTTAGGTTTAAGGGTTAAGTTTAGGACTTTTTTACTGTCTGTAAATCAAATATTTATATAAATTTCCAGAACTTAAACCTTAACCCTTAAACCTCAACACTTAAATCAATCCTTTGCTCTTCATCACTATCAGCTTCTCCCGCGTCATTTCGTGCATTGAATAAGGGATCCCTCCTATGCCGATTCCGGATTCGTCGCGCCCGCCAAACGGCATCCAGTCGACACGGAAGGCGGTATGGTCGTTGATCATCACGGCGGAAGCATTGAGTTTTTGTGCCGTTTCCAGCGCCATATCGATATCGCGGGTAAAGACGGCTGCCTGGAATGCATAGCGCAGATTATTGGCTTTTGAGATGGCATCACCCAGATCTGAATAGGGATAGACGCAGATCACCGGGCCGAAGACTTCCTCCCTGGATACCTTTATGTGCTCAGGAGGAGCGAATAAGACTGTGGGACTGTAGGAAGCGGGGAAGCGGGGGAGCGGGGGAGATTGATTTAAAATTAATTGGCCGCCTGTAAGTAATTCTGCTCCGGTTGCTTTGGCTTCTTCAACCCAGTCATGAACTCGATTAACCTCACTTTCTGCTATCATGGGGCCTATATCCGTCTGCGGATCGAGCGGATCGCCGACTTTAAGGTTAGCGGCGATTTCGGCAAGCTTTTCTGCGAACGGGCGGGCAATTTCTTCATGTACGAACACCCGCTGCACAGAAACACAGACCTGCCCGGCGTGGTAAAAACCACCTTTGGCAATGCCGGGAGCTATTTCTTCAATTTCCGCTGATTTATCTATGATGACCGGGGCTACGCCACCGTGTTCAAGTGCAATTCGTGTGCCTGGGGCAAGGATCGACCGGAGGTGCCATCCTACAGCATGTGATCCGATGAAAGTCACATAGCCAATCCGTGGATCGGCGGAGAGTTTTTCAGCCAGGTCGCGCCGGCAGACCAATGCGGTGCAGTGTGCCTCCGGCAGTCCGGCCTCGTAAAGCAGCCTGACCAGGTTGAAGCAGGAAACAGGAGTCGAAGATGCGGGCTTCACAATGACCGGGCAACCGGTTGCGATGGCCGGAATTACCTGGTGGATGATCAGGTTCAACGGATGGTTGAAGGCGCTGATTGCAAATACCACGCCTATTGGTTCCCGCGTGGTAAAAGCAAGCCTGTTAACCGAAGCAGCCGTCATTCCCATCGGGATCTCTTCTCCGCGAAGGTTATAGAGTTCAGCTGTTGCGATTTTTACGCCGTTGATGGCTCTCAGGACTTCCACTTTAGAATCGCGGTAAGGCTTGCCACCTTCTTCGGCGGCAATCCGCGTAAGTTCTTCCACCTGTTTTTCCATCAGGCCGGCAAGCCTTTCAAGGATTTCGATCCGATGGTATTTATGGAGCCAGCGGGATTGGTCATGGAACAAGTCATAAGCCTTGCTTATGGCGCGTTCAATTTCTCTTTCCCCGGCAAGGGGAAATTCCCGGATAAAATGATGGTCGTACGGCGACTTTACTGTCAGGATAGCAGACATAAGGAGGATTTTTATAATTCCTCCACCAGGTCGGAAAAGATTTTCACAAGCCCTTGCTCGGCCTGGGAGGCGTAATAAAGTATTTTCGAAATATCGACAGGTTCAAGATGATCCGGGTCACATTCATCCGTAACAACGGAAATAGCAGCCACCGGGAGTTTCATGTGGTTGGCCACTATCACTTCGGGGGTGGTTGACATCCCAACGACATCGGCACCAATGCGGCTAAGCCACCTGTATTCGGCGCGGGTTTCGAGGTTTGGTCCTGATACAGCCACATAGACGCCCCGATGCAAAGTGATGCCGTTCTTTTCAGCGATCCGGATTATCTTCTGATTGATTTCCTTTGAATAAGCCTGGCTCATGTCCGGGAAACGGGTTCCCAGTTCATCGAAATTGGGCCCGATCAAAGGATTCGGAAGCAGGTTGATATGATCCTCGATGAGCATCAGTGATCCTTTTTTGAATGCGGTATTCATGGCACCGCAGGCGTTGGAAACCAGCAAACTGCGTATTCCAAGGACTTTCATAACCCGGATCGGCAGGGTGATTTCCTGGGTGGTATAACCTTCATAAGTATGGAAACGGCCCTTCATGACCAGGACCTTCTTACCGCGAAGCATGCCATATATCAGGATTCCATGGTGAAATTCGACGGTTGAAATTGGAAAGTGGGGAATCTTCTCATAATCGATCTCAATTTCAGGCTCGATCTGGTCGGCCAGTTTTCCCAGGCCGGTTCCAAGAATAATGCCAATTTCAGGTTCCGTGATCCCTTTCGATCGTAAAAATGCTGCGGATTCCAGTATTCTGTTCATCATAAGTGTTGAAATGAAGCGTCAAAGGTAAGAAAATTCTAAATTCCAATTTTTTCAATATCTTTAGCCCTTCAATTTATCCATATGAGGAACATCCCTCAACTTCTCGTTATTGCTGCCATCCTTGGGCTTCTGACATAGGGTATAATTTCACCTATGAAATGTCGTGGATTATGGCGGTACACTGAGTTATGGCGGCCCGAAGCGCTGGATGTCCGGGTACACTCAATATTACAACGGTATGCATAACCGCATCACCAATGCTTACCAGATCCAGGTCGGCACCCCTGAAGCGGGAAAATACGTGCTTACCACCTTCGGGGGCAGCGCTAACCATGCGATGACTATATTAGGCTATAACGATTCTATCCGCTGGGATTACAACAATGTAAGCCTTAACAAGCCTGAAGTTATTCTCGGCTATCCCATTTATGATTACCATGGAGGCGATAACTATATGCAGGGTGGAACAACCGAAGCCGATAAAACCATCGAATTCGGCCTGGATCTTTCGAAATTACTCAGCGATATCAACCTGAACCAGGATGTCAAAGTTTTTCTGCAGGTTGTCCAAGACTTTTACCTTCTCATCCACTGGAGTTATCGTTCAGGACTCCGTGGTTTCAGGCGGGGATGATGTAATCGCTTTCGGGGAAACGGCCTGGATGAATATCTCGATCTTAAATCTCCGGCAGGAAGTTGAAAAGCAGGAGGTCATTTTCCTGATGATCATAGAGCGATTCCCTCACAAGTTTGACTGGACCTTTATCGACCAGTTATATGCGCTATACACACATTCATGGCTGAAAGATCCTGTCTATGAAAATATTAATAAGACCATGCAGGTCGGCCCCTGGTACGGAGATATCATCAATAGGGCAGCACTGAGACATATTTCTCTGGAAGAAGCCCTTATTGAAGAGGGAAAATTCCTTTTTTACCGGAATGATACGGTGAATTATCTGATCAATTATGGCCAGGATCATTTCAGCCGGATTATTTCAGACAATCCCGTCTGGATGGAACACGTCAGGGGAAAAGCGATACAAAAGGGAATTCCGCTGAAAGAGATGATAAGGTTGGATGCGGAGTATATGTGGGAGCAGAAACTTAAGAAGTTTTGAGTGTTAAGTGTTGAGTGTTAAGTTGGGGACTTTTTTATTTGGAAAAATGGTGTAATTTTGCAAAAATTTTCGGAAAATCTTTCTAAAACCTCAGTAATATGCCAACAACCGCGGATTTCAGGAATGGATTGTGCATCGAATTTAACAATGACCTCTGGGCGATCGTTGAGTTTCAGCATGTCAAACCCGGCAAAGGCGGTGCTTTCGTCCGGACCAAGATAAAGAACCTTCGTGATGGCCGGGTGCTTGAAAATACCTTCATAGCCGGTGTCAAGATCAATATTGTCAGGATCGAAAGAAGGCCTCATCAATATCTTTATAACGATGGGGATTCCTATCACTTCATGAATTCCGATACCTTCGAACAGGTCTATATCGAGAAAAAAATGATCGATGCTGCGGACCTGCTCAAGGAAGGACAGACAGTCGACCTGATCTTCCATTCCGAAACGGAAACCGTGTTGCAGTGCGAAATGCCGGCTACGGTCACGCTTGAAGTGACTTACACCGAGCCCGGGGAAAAAGGCAACACCGCCACCAACACGCTGAAAGAGGCAACAGTTGAAACCGGCGCTATCGTCCGGGTACCGCTGTTTATCAATGCCGGTGAGAAAATCAAGGTAGATACCCGTACTTACCGGTATGCTGAAAGAGCTAAAGATTAATATATGAACCTCCCACGCAGTTATTCTCTCGAGGAAATCGCCGGTTTGCTGAATGCCAGGTTCGATGGTGATCCTTCTTTTTTAATTACCGGGATTAATGAGATCCACATGGTTAATCCAGGCGACCTGACTTTCGTGGACCACCCGAAATATTACGATAAAGCCCTGAATTCAAAGGCCACCACGATATTGATAAACAAGGAAGTGCTACGGCCTGAAGGAAAAGCTCTCATTATTTCCGATGATCCTTTTCGCGACTATGTTTATCTGGCTAAGCATTTCCGGCCTTTCGAAGCTTGCAGTGCATCGGTCAGCCTTACCGCTGAAATCGGCCAGGGAACCATGATCCAGCCTGGTGCATTCATTGGTAACCATGTGAAAATCGGTAAAAACTGCCTGATCCACTCCAATGTCAGTATTTACGACCATACCGTGATCGGTGATGAGGTCATCATCCATGCCAATTCGGTCATTGGTGCCGATGCATATTACTTCCAGAAGAAATCCGCAGGTTACCGCAAACTTGAATCATGCGGGCGGGTCGTGATCAAAGACCGCGTCGAGATAGGGGCGCTGTGTTCCATTGATAAAGGAGTTTCGGGAGATACTGTTATTGATGAAGGCACCAAGTTCGATAATCATGTTCAGGTCGGACATGACACCTATATCGGCAAAAATTGTCTCATCGGCGCCCATTGCGCCATAGCAGGTGTTACCAGGATCGAAGATGAGGTTATCCTTTGGGGCCGCGTTTCAGTAAATAAAGATATCGTGGTCGGTAAAGGAGCCGTGCTATTGGCTACTTCAGCCATTGACAAATCCATTGAAGGGGGAATAACATATTTCGGATCACCTGCAGAAGAAGCAAGGAAAAAATGGCGGGAAATGGCCTACCTGAAGAGACTCCCCGAATTATTCAAAAAGCTGGATAGTAAATAAACAAGAAAGGATCTTTTACGGTTCAGGTGTTTCAATAACCTGGGTATCCCTTTCTTTTTTTCCGGAATGATACAGATCCATTGCTACCAATATTGCCGTAAATCCCCAAAATGGCACAGACGCCTTGTCTGTGTCAAGGAAGTTATTCATTAATCCGTGCACATAATAAGTAATCAGTCCTAGCATGATCATCAAGCTCAACAGTTTGACTTCCTTATTTTGAGACCTCCGGTAAACACGAATGCCGGTAATAATGACAGTAACAACGATCCCGAAAAAACTCAGCATTCCGAGTACGCCGGATTCAGACATTGGCCCGATGTATTCACTATGGGCATTGCCCATGTCCCCGTAATTAGTGCTGATAATTGTTTTTTCCTTGGAACGCTGGTACGGAGCGTAAACAAACTGGTAAGTGCCCGGCCCCCAACCAAAAATTGGCCTTTCTTTGAACAATCTTATAGCTGAGGCCCATCGATTGATCCTTTCCAGGTTAGAAGCATCAGATGAAATATTGGAAATCGACTGGACATGCTCCATGAAATCAGTGGAAGAGTCTTGTTTGTTCTTTTCGAGCTTATCAATGAACTGGTACTGGAACATAAAGAAGAGGCCGATACCGACCACCAGGGAAAGCAAAAGCCAGTAAAACCGGATGCGGAAGCGGACCAGAAAGTAAACCATCAGGGCAGCAGCTACACTAATCCAGGCTGCTCTGCTGTATGAGAAGATAATGCCGGTAACCAGGATAGCCAGGATGATAAAAGCCATCACACGGTAAGATCTCTTAAATTGCCGGGACAGGGATAATCCTGTAAAGACGGGAAGGAACAAGGCAATAATAGCACCATACGCCGTATGGTCATTATAAAAAGGCTTCATGACCATATTGCTGTGCGGCTTATCGAATCCATAAGTTGAATGGTTATAAAGCGTATAGAAAATTACTATTACCAGCGGAATAATGTATAACCACTGGAATCTTCTGACATTTTTCAGATCCATGAACAACAATATTCCGGCAAAATAGAATGGTATGACAAACCATAAACGGGCAATCATGAATTTTATGGAAACAGTGGGAATCTCACTGGTGAAACAGGTAATAAAAATCCAGACGAGATTGATGACGATGGCAATGGTAACGGGGTGCTTCATGATCTTGTGATCATAGAACCTCTCATGCAAAAGTTTCAGTATAAAAAGCAATAAAACCCCGAACATAAGGGGTTCTGAAGGCAAAGAAATCCCGATCCCAAATTCGGCATCTTTAAGATTAACGGCAAAAGGGGTTAGAAAAGTGATCAGAAGAAGCACATTATCTAACGAAAAAATATACAGGATGAGCAATAACAAGACGAAAGGGATAGCCAGCCCCCATAATTTATCATGGAGAAAAAGGTAGGCATTAGCGGCTATAAATACCGCGCTGGCACCATAAACCCATAATAGTTTCGCCCGTTCGGTCAATGATTCAATTGGTTTTGATTTTTTCTGATTCTTGACACCCTCAGGTTTTCAACCATCAGAATAACAACAATGGAGAAGAAAAAGGTCAGGATGAACGTCATGGTCACAATCAGCCAGCGGACCGGAAACGATTTTTTATCGGCCGGAAATGGGCGTGTAATGACATTACAATAGGTCAGCTTAGCCTTGTAAAACCGGAGAGCATCTTCATACTGCACATTAAATGCTGTATAGGCACGCGCCTCATTTTTAATCGATTCCGTCAGCAGGATCAGGTCGCCCCCCACCCTTTCCATATTATCTTTCAGACGTTTAACCTCGGAAGAGTTGATGTTGGCTGCAGCGCCACTGGTCACCGTACGCAAATAGCCCCTCATGATCTCTTCTGAGCTTTGATCATAACCCAATAAGCCTGATTCAACGCTTAGAGTATATAAAGCTTGTTTCAGCGAATCAATATCTCTTTCCTTCTTAGATAGTAATTGCTTGAACATGTCCATCACTTCCAAATACTTGGCATTGTGCATATTTCTGACTTTCTGATTGTAAAAGTCGATAATCGCTTCAACAATATTGCAGGCCATAACAGGATCCTTGTCAAGAGCTTCTATACTTACCGCATCATAAGGAGTTTTTTCAACTTTAATATTCTGGCTGTATTCGTAATAAATAGCTGTTTTAAAGTATTTATAATCTTTTGAAATCTTGTAATGTTCAGGCAGGTTAAACTTTGTAATCACACTGTCAATAATATCCTGTGACTGCAGGATCTGGTACATCTGTTCCGTTTCACTTTCTTCAGAATACGGTGATACATTAGCCGGATAGATCACGGCCATGGATTTGAATTTTGGTGTGATGAATAAGGAGCTGGAGAAGATAACCGCCAGCACAACTGCAACCGAAAGGATCACCAGCAGGTGGATTCTCCATTTGAGCAGAAGGTTGATCAGGTTCGTATTATTAAAGTATTTTTCCATTTTGAGCTCAGATATTTTAAATTTCTGAAATCTGACATTCAGCTTAGGTATTATTGGGAACTGAAGTTTTTTTTTAACTGTAACTTCGTATAATTCTCAACGATGATAATGGTTAAAACCGCCGCAAAGAAGACGATAAAGGCAGTGACAACCAATATGATCCACCGGATCGGGTATGATTTGATCTCTGCTTTGTAAGCGCTGTTTATGATAAATTTCTGAGGCAGAAACTGCTCTGCGTCAACTTTGGCTTCCTGGTACTTGGTCTTTAGCAAAGTCAACTGCTCTGTCTTAAACTCCAGTTCATTCTTCAGAGATAGGAAAACCCCTCCGTATTTTCCGATGGTATCAAGTTTCTGTTGAAGGACTCTGACTGCATGTTGATTGTTTTGAGAAAGTGCAATAGCAAACTGCTGGTTAAGAACTTCTGATTGTCTTTCGTAATCATTAACTCCTTTACTTCCGAGGTATCTTAATGATTCGACGATGCTACTGACTTCATTTTCAAGGCTGCGATACTGCTCATCGACAATCTGGAAAGCTTTGACCGCCCTCTCTTTCTGCATAATATTCCTGGTAGAATCAAGCAAGGCTGCAATATCATTAGCCATGTCCGCTGCCATTTGCGGATCGGTATCAAAAACGGTGATCTTCACAGCCATGTATTCCGTCCGGCGAAACTTGACATTATTTTCATATTCCCTGTGTAACCGGGTATATTTATATTTTGAATCCGGGGAGATATTATAATGCCCCATGAGATCATATTTCTCAACAATCCTGTCCCTGATCAGGTTAGAATTCAGCATCTGCAGCATCTGTTCAGCTTGCTCATCTTCACCGATACCCAGAATATCTTCTTTTATTCCGCTGTTCTGGCTGATCAAAACTTTGGAAATCGAATTGGTCGCAACCGGGAACATGATCACGGAAGATTTGTATTTGGGCTTAATAAAGAAGGGCGATGAAAAAATAATTGAGGCAACGATAGCAATGGCGGTAATAATAGCCAGTGGAAGTCTCCACTTATATAATAAATGCAACAGGTTGATGGAATTAAGTTCCTTTTTGAAGGGTTCCTGGTTCAACTGATCAGTCATGTTTTCCTTTTTACGAAAAAGAGATCAAATTTAGAAATAAATATTTAAAGTTTAGCTTTTTCTATAAACTATAATATTAAAATAAGGTTCCGATGCTGCAAGCAGATCCCTCGCTTACAAAACTTTGAAAAGTACCGATATTTCCGACTTTTATCATTGTTTGAATAAAAAAGGTGCGCCTGACCTGCGCCAGCAAGTATTTCACCTAAATTAGTCCGCTTTTGGCTGAAGATTTACAATGTAAACCATATTTCAGTAAAAATAGAATAAAATTAGATTTAAAAATGAGGAGGAAATTATTCAAGAATTACTGCAAAATAATTGGATAAGAACATGTTGGGTAATTCTAAGAGGTATTTACTTGATCACTTTTATGATCCAAATGTCCTGCTGAGGCTTGTTGTTTCTTATATCGCCTTCAATATGCTCGAGTAATTGGTGTCCTTTTATAAGCTCTGTTACAAAGTCAGGGGGATGAATAGCAGTATACGTCCTATGGCCAATTTTTGTATTACCTCTTGTAATTAATTCTCCCCGATTAAATTGATCTAGTTCAGATATTGTCAGTTTTATCCTGAATGCATTACCCTGCATCGTAAGGAATAAAATGCCATTTTTTTTAGTTATTCGCACTAATTCAGAAAACCACTTGTAATGCAATCCCTCAGGAAGATGTGTAAAAATCGAAATGCCATAAATAATGTCAAATGAATTGTCCACATAAGGCAATGGTGGCTCAGTATCGTTCAGGTTAAAATTGACTCCCTTTATCGCTTTTTTATTCCAGGCAATTGATTTTGCATTATAATCAGTCCCATAGACGGAACATGATTTATCAAGTAAATCCGGAAGATGTCGGACGATTCTTGCGGGTCCACATCCCCAATCTAAAATATTTATATTGATTAATTGATAGTGTCTTTTGAAATGATCCAGTAACCAAGCGGCTGTATTCCTGCTTGCAAAATAATAGCTGTCATAATTGAGGTCAAATGCTTCATAAATGAGATAAGCAGGGGGAATTGGAATGCCAGGATTTTTTGATATGAACCTTCTTCTTTCTTTTAATTTCTTTAAATGGAAAATGAAAAATCTTATTTTGTCAGTAAAGAGTAATATTCCTAATTGCCTTAAAAGATTTGAAATCTTCGTCCTCATTTTTAATAATTTAATAATCTCAGGCTTAATATAAAAAATTGTTGTCCGGTATTGGCTTTATTTCGATTAGTAGATTTGCCTGATCAGACTATTCTACATATGTAAAAGTACTTTTTTTTCCGGTCGCACGATGATATCTGGCGCTCCGCCCATTTCTCTTTAAATTAACTCCATGCCGTCATCCCGAGGCTCCGCCAAAGGCGGAGACGAGGGACCCAATAGCCAATTCATTCCTAACCATCAAACCGACGATTTTTCTTTAAGCAAACGAATGATTTCCACGATATTGATCAATCTTAATGTAAAAGCAGAAATAAGACTGGCAGTTAACATGATCGAAAAGCTGAGTAACCAGTGGAAGGATAATTCTTTCGAAATGAAGTTAAAGCCTATCACTAAAACGATAAAGAACAGAAGAGTGAAAATAAAACGATAATCTATCTTAAAACGGAAAAAGTACTGTGCCATGATAAGATAGGAGCCCGCCGTGAACAGCTGTGTAACAAGACTTGCATAAGCCGCACCGGAAGCCTGCATCCTGGGTATTAAGAGGATATTAATACCGAAATTCACAATAATTCCTCCCAGGGCTATCATGTTCAGCTGCTTCAGATTGCCATTTGCCGTGAGCAACGTACTAAAAACATACATAGTAGTACTTCCCAGGAAACCGAACATCAGGATACCATAGACCCGGGCAGATTGGCTGAGTTTGTCTGCAAACTCAGCCGCTGATTCCAGTTCTCCTCTCGGATATAGCCATTCCATGATCTCGGTCCTGTAGAAATAAGAACCGGTAACGACGATAATAGCTGAAGTGATCAGCAGAGAATAAGGCAACCTGATCATTTTATTCAATTCCTGCTTCATCTTGATCATCTTCGAGTAAATAGGCAAAAGCAACACGGCAAAAAGCCACGCAAACTGGTTAAACGCGTCAAGTAAACGAAAAGCATGAGCATATATACCAACTTGCCGCTTGCCTTCTGCTCCTTCAAGTAGCCGTTCGATAAAAACCGAATCGACCCGGTTATAAACCGACATAAGCAGCGCCAGGATAGCAAAAGGCAGGCTCTTTTTCAGGATCACCAGGAAAAATGGCCAGTTCCAGCTTAGTCTTTTAAACTTTGCCTTCCGCACAACGATAGCCATGGCTACTGCCATGGTAATCAGGTATGCCGCTGTTTGGGCATAAACGAACCATTCGATTTTAAACACCCCACCTGTAAGGTTCCCCCAAAGTAAAGCAGCACATATTAATATCATCAGTACCCGGTCAAATACGGAGAGAAAACTGTCGGTGCGGAACATTAGCATACCTGATACATTCGACCTCAGGTAAAGGATAAAAGAGAGGAGGAACTGGTTAAACCCCACCCAAGCTAGCATGGTTAGCTGTTCCCCTTTATACCCGATGATCAGGGCAACAATGAAGGTCACGGCAACATAAATAAATGTAAGTAAGAATTTCAGGATTACCAGGCTTGAGAAATGCTTGTTCAGCAAGTGGACATGCTGGGCAATATTCCGGTTGTTGAAATTTGTAATTCCGGCATCCAGCAATATATTGAACAGAAAAGCAAAATTAAAAATGGTAAAATAAAAACCGTAATCCACAAGCCCAACCGTATTCTGCACCGTGCGATCGATCCCGAAAATCCAGAATGGCTTTACCAGAAAGTTCAGGAACAGCAATAGGGCAAGATTGGTCAGGAATTTTTTCTGCATTGATGGGTTGTTAGGAAAATGTGATAATAACAGGCGGTTTAATATTCTCTCTTGAGCCAGTCATTTTCAAAAAAAATTAAATTTGTACAAAGTTATGAGATTTAAAAAACGGTGCACGGGTTAAATCCGGTATGTAACCGGAAGTTTAATTTCTTTTTAATATATATAAAATTGAGAATTGCCGTTAACACCAGGTTGCTCCTGAAAAACAAGCTCGAAGGAATAGGATGGTTTTCTTACGAAACTTTAAGAAGGATAACGAAACAGCACCAGGAACATCAGTTTTATTTCATGTTCGACCGGCAATTCGATGAGTCATTCATTTTTTCAGGGAATATCACACCCGTGGTTATCCCGCCGCAAGCCCGGCATCCGTTGCTGTATTACCTTTGGTTTGAAAAATCTATTCCTAGGATATTAAAAAAGATCCAGCCCGATCTCTTTTTCTCTCCCGATGGATATTTATCGCTTTCCAGCCCGGTTAAATCGATGAATGTTATTCATGACCTGAATTTTGAACATTATCCCGAGGACCTTCCATATCCCGAAAGGACATTCTATCGTCATTATTTTCCGCAATATGCCCGGAAAGCCTGCCGTATCGCGACGGTTTCGGAATTTTCAAAACGGGACATCATCAACCAGTATCATGTTTCCCCTGAAAAGATCGATGTAGTTTACAATGGCGCTAATGACCGTTACTCTCCCCTTTCTGAGTCTGAAAAGTTCCTGGTCAGGGCAAAATATTCCGAGGGTATCCCCTATTTTGTATTTGTAGGTGCCCTGCATCCCCGCAAAAACCTGGCAAATTTATTCCGCGCTTTCGATCTCTTCAGGCAGGAAACCGGTATCAACATGAAACTGCTCACCATCGGGCAGAAAAAATGGTGGACCAAAAGTATCAAAGAAGCTTATGATAAGATGCAGTTTAATAAGGATGTGGGTTTTTGCGGCCGGCTCGAACCACTCGAGTTGAACAGGGTAATTGCCTCCGCTACAGCACTTACTTACGTTTCTTATTTTGAGGGGTTCGGTATCCCGATCCTCGAAGCATTTTACTGCGAAACACCGGTAATTACATCCAATGTAACCTCCATGCCTGAAGTTGCCGGAGATGCTGCCATTCTCATCGATCCTTTCTCTGTAAAATCGATCTGTGAAGGGATGATGAAAATTGTGTCAGATCCCTCAATTAGCATTTCTCTCAATGAAAAAGCACGTGAACGCAGGCAGGTTTTCAACTGGCAAAGAACCGCCGGCCTGCTCTGGGACTCCATGGAAAAGGCATTAGATTCAAAAAAACCGTAAAAAAAGAAATGAATGAATGTTTTGATCATTGGTTCCGGGGGAAGAGAACATGCTTTAGCCTGGAAATTGCGACAAAGCCCTCTATTGACGGAGTTATTTATTGCACCCGGCAATGCAGGAACAGCAGAATTGGGAAAAAATGTAAACCTTTCTGTTTCTGATTTCGCAGGAATCAGGGAGATGGCCCTGGAGAATAAGATTGAAATGGTCGTAGTCGGCCCGGAAGTGCCGCTGGTGGAAGGCATCCATGATTTCTTTCTCGCTGATCCATTGCTGAAAGAGATTCCCGTTATCGGGCCCAGGCAACAGGCGGCCATGCTCGAAGGCAGTAAGGACTTTGCCAAGGCTTTCATGGAAAGACATAACATACCCACCGCAAGGTACAGGACGTTTACCAAAGATCAGCTCAAAGAAGCCATTCACTTCCTTGAGAAAATGAATCCTCCTTTTGTTATCAAAGCGGATGGCCTTGCCGCGGGTAAAGGCGTTGTTATATGCAAGACTCTGAAAGAGGCACAGGAGGAGATCAGGGCGATGTTGCTCCATGAAAAATTCGGCGAGGCCAGTGAGAAAGTGATCATTGAAGAATTCCTGGCCGGTATAGAAATGTCCGCATTTGTGCTGACCGACGGCTTGCACTACCTGATCCTGCCGTCAGCAAAAGATTACAAGAGGATCGGAGAGGGCGATCTCGGCCCGAACACGGGCGGCATGGGATCTGTTTCCCCCGTCCCTTTTGCAGGTGATGCTTTTATGAAGAAGGTCGAAGAAAGGGTCATCACGCCTACTATCGAAGGCTTGATCCGGGATGGCATAGAATACAGGGGATTTATCTTTTTTGGGCTGATCAATGTTGAAGGTGATCCGTATGTCATCGAATACAATGCCAGGATGGGCGACCCTGAAGCAGAATCCATCATTCCCCGGATTAAAAATGATTTGCTTGAATTGTTCATAGCAATTGGTAACCAAAGCCTTGACCTGTATAAAATTGAAGTTGATCCAAGGTATGCAGCAACGGTGATGTTGGTTTCATCGGGCTATCCGGGAAGTTATGAGAAAAATAAAACTATATCCGGTCTTGACCTGGTTGAAGACAGCATCATTTTTCACGCGGGAACCATCATCGGTCCTGAAGAAAATCAGGTGCTTACCCATGGCGGGCGTGTTCTGGCCCTGACTTCTTTCGGGGACACAATAATAGAAGCTTTCAGGAAGTCATATCTGAATGCGGACAAAATTAAATATGAGAATAAAGCTTTCCGGCGGGACCTCGGGCAGGATCTGTTGAAGTACCTAAAGTGATTCAGGGTGCAATTCGACCTTCATGTTCCATTTTGCATTTTTCATGTTGTATTTTTCATTTGTTGAGTATTTCATAAATCGTTGGGGTCATTGAAGTGTAATCAGAAGACCTATTTCTTAATTTCAAATTCAATCATTTTTTGTAATTTTATTAAAAATTAGGAAGATGATTGACAATGTTAAAATAATATCTGACTTGAAAAGCCACTTGCTTAAAAACTATGGTAAATCTGTAAATGATGTCGTTTTGTTTGGTTCTCAGGCACGTGGCGATTCCAATGAATATTCTGATTTTGATGTTTTAATTGTTTTAGAAAATGATTATTCGGGAAGGGATGAAAATCAAATTCTGGATTTGTGTTATGATATTGATTTAAAATATGACATCCTCTTAGATGTTCATCTAATTTCAATTAAAGAATTGACTTCTATTCGTGGGAGACAACCTGTCTTTGTTAATGCTATTAAATCCGGGATACACGCATGACAATTGAAAGCAACGATAGAGAAAACTTAATTAAATATCGGCTGGAGCAAGCAGAAGAAACAATATCAGATGTTCAACTTCTTATCGAGAACAACAGATTACGATCAGCAGTTAACCGGATTTATTATGGAATGTTCTATTCTCTTTTAGCGTTGGGATTAGCGAACCAATATGAGGCCTCGAAACATGCCCAACTTATTGGTTGGTTCAATAAAAACTTCATAAACGAGGGTTTAATTAATTCAAAATATGGCAAAATAATCAATAAAGCATTTAACAGAAGGACTAAAGGAGATTATGATACCTATGTTGAATTTGAAAAGAACATTGTACTTGAGATGTTTAAAGAAATGCAAGATTTTATATCGGAAATCAAATCATACCTTAAAATTCATTAAACAGCCGACCTGCAACGCCTTTTATCAACTGCCCTTTTTACCGGCTCCGCTTATCAGGTTACAGTTCTGAAGATGGGATTACGTCAGCTCGCATTTGAAGTAATTTCAAGTTTGAAATTGTGGCGGAAATTTCCTTATCTTTCGGATTCATAATATGAGTGATAATTATTAATACCTTTAAGGTTCATTATAAGAACTGCTTTTCTAAGGCTAAGCCAGGAAATGAATGATTTCAATCTTTATATCAACCAAAAAATAGCAACTCATTCAATCCGCTACATTTTATTGCCTATCCCCACCCCTATTGGTGTGTTAATAGGACTTACTGGGATAGCGGGTATGAGGGAGTTGAACTACCTGGCAAGCTGCAAAACTGTTATCTGCTTTCTTATGCTGCGTTTATCACGGAATTGGGTAAAAAGAAAATAAAGCTATCCCTTTCAGAAGAAGCCGAATGGGAAGGTTACTTCTTACAGGAAAGTAAAAAAGCGCTTGAACTGAAAGCTAAAATTGAAACCACCGATAAAGAGATAGACCGGATGGTGTATGCTTTGTATGGGCTGACGGAGGAGGAGATTAAGATAGTTGAGGGATCATAAGAGCAGATCCCTCCGCCACCCACGGCGGGGTCGGGTTTTCGCCCTTTGTCACCACATAATGGGGTATTTTGGGATTATAGAAGAATAATTAAAAACAAAAAGACAAAACAGACGGATATCATATAATTTTGCATCTTGGTTATTAAAGATTTTGAAAATGAAAGTAATACTTGATATACAAGAAAGCAAGGCGACATTTTTCATGGAATTGGTCAATGGATTGAAATATGTGCGAATTATAAAACAAATAAAAGATAAGCGTAAAAGCCGTGCAATTCAGGATATCGTTGACGCTTTCAATGATGTGAAGCTTCATGAGGAAGGGAAATAAGCACTAAAATCTGCAAATCAGCTTTTGGATGAAATTTAATGTTGTCGCTACAGAAAACTTCGAAAGGAAAGTTTGCAAAGTTTTTCTGAAAGCTACCCTCCAGCGGATTTATAACAGCGTCTCCGTGGTTTAGATAATAATTATAACTTATGAGAAACCCTCATCTATTTGCAAACTGCATCTTTAATTATTAAATTTACCCGGTCAAAAACACAGGCCGGCATTTGCTCTTGACCGTTGTACCCAATAATGAAAGATATGAAGTCCAGGTTTACATTCTTATTTGCTTTAATATGTTTATTGTTCGCTGATTCTTGCAGTAAATCTCCGGTTTGCTGGGGAGATGATGCAAATAAGAGCATCATTGAAAAGTATTATAACACGCATGATTTTCCCATGTGTGTTGAAGGATATATACAGGAAAACGAATATTTGATTGTCAGGAACATGAATGAGCTTTTAAATATTACCGATTCGAATTGTTATAATTTGCCTGAAGCCGGGTATGCTTTAAATCCACCTGAAATTGATTTTAATAATTTTAGTTTACTCGGATTTTGGGTAACCGGACAATGCGAAACAAAATTTATAAGAGATGTTATTAAAGATGAAGAACTTAGGAAATATATATATAAAATAATTGTAAAGGACTGTGGTTCCTGTGAAAAAGAGAGATATGATGCGAATTTAATTTTAGTGCCTAAACTACCTGATGATTTTATGGTTGAATTCAAAAAAGAAGATGGAGATTGATTTGCCGGGCACAATAGTTTAAAGGAAAGCTGGGATAGCGGGTTTAGGGAGTTACTTGACACTATTAAAAACAAACATAATTAATTATGGCAACAACTATAAAAACGTGCAGTAAATGCATTCTGAATGAGAAGATAGATGGCGTTATAATCGGTGACGATGGTATTTGTAATTACTGTAAAGAATATGTACCGTTTAGTCCTTATAAAGAAAGTGAATTACTGAAGATATTTAAAAAAGCACGAAAAAAGAAAAGGATATATGATGCGCTTGTTCCCATCAGTGGAGGTAAAGACAGCACTTATGTTTTATATTTAGCTGTCAATAAGTACAAACTAAATGTATTGACCTACACTTTTGACAATGGGTTTATGAATGATCTGGCTAAAGAGAATATTGAAAGAGCTGTTAAAAAGTGTGGAGTTGATCATGTTTGGGTAAAACATGACTTGAAATTAATCCATGAACTATACCGCACTGCTCTCGTGCATTCGGGTGAGATATGCGGTATTTGCGGGACCGGAATAGAAAGGAGTATGTTGAAAATTTCTGAAGTGTGGAAAGTGCCGGTGATTTTATTAGGTCATTCACCGACGGAAGCCAATTCTTTTACATCTGAAAATATTTATGATCAGTCGAGATTAAAAGCAATCATTCAGAAGAACCGGAATATAAATAATGAAATGATCAACCGCTTCCTTATCTATCCAAAACTGAATTTTATTACAAGTTATTTATATACAAAATCAGGACGTTTTGGAAAGAAGGTCAATATACTATTCTATTTAAACAACCCTTCTGATAAGGAAATCGGAAATATAATAAAGAAAGAAATGGACTGGAAAGAATCAGATCAGTCAGAATACACCAGGCATTTTGATTGTTTGGCAGAGCCTTTCTCCAACTACATAAGGGATAAACGTTTTGGTTATTCAAGACGGTTGCCCCAGCTCAGTAATATGATCCGGAACAAAGAAATAACAAGAGAAGAAGCCTTGAAAATTTATATCGATGACAATAAGAATCCTTTACCGAACAATTATGAATTTGTGATGTCATCTTTAAATTTGAAAGAAAATGATATTGAGGAAATTGAAAAAATTCCCGTGAATGTATTTAATGATAAGAAATCACCGGCTAACATAATATTTGCTAAAACAAGAAACTTGATCAAGAAAAATGTTCATTAAAATAGATGTTGTGATTTTTTATCATTTACTTAACTAAGATTCAATAATTTAAGACCATTATGCTGATCAAATTTTTCCGGTCGAGTTTCCTTATACAGTATTTTTTACTTATCCTTGTCACCGCCGGGATCTGGATACCCGGTTTCTTTGCAAACCAGGGGTTGCCGGTCGAACCCAGCCTTATCACCCCTTTATACAACCTTGCCCATCATCTCCTGAAACTTTTTGAGGCCGCCAGTCCTGCTTTAGCCATGGTGATCATTCTTCTTTCGGCCCTGACACTCAATAATATCCTCATCTTTCATGATCTTACGCCCAAAAACGACCTGCTGCCTGCTTTTCTTTTCATCGTCCTTATGGGTAGCAACCCCCTTACTTTATGCACCTATCCGGTAGTTCTTTCTTTACCATTTTTCACCTGGTTTCTTCATACTATCTTCAGAATCAATGATGAACCCGAGAATAATATGGCAGTGTTTAATGCCAGCATCCTGATTTCAGTCATTTCGATGATCTATCCGGCAGCCATTATCATCTATGCCTGTATATGGCTGATCTTACTCGTTTTCGGCACTTTTACCGGAAGAAACCTCATCATTTCGTTCATCGCCCTGTTGCTCCCATATATATACCTGTTCCTGTATTTCTTCTGGACCGACCAGCTCGGTGAAGCATTGAATGCATACCGGGTTTATTTCTTTGAAATTTTTCACTTCCGGATCAATTTCGAAATATGGCAGCTATGTATTTGGGGTATTTTTATCGTATTCATGCTATTACCGGCTTTTTTGCGGATCACCGGCACCCTGAGCACGTTCAGCATTAATTTCCGGAAAAAAATGTCCGCTACCGGATGGCTCCTGGCATTCACCTTCCCTATCATTATTTTCCATGGGCAGGTAGATTATAATTCCCTCATATTTTTACCGGCCACTATCATGATTGCCCATTATTACCATCTCTTTAAAAAATCTGTCTGGAATGAAATCGCCTTGCTGATATTCCTGCTGCTGATCCTTACACACAACTATTTACAGCTGTTTAATGCTTAAGTCCTCCTTAACTGATAACCTGATCGAAGCTGGTTGCGATGAAGCCGGCCGGGGATGCCTGGCTGGTCCTGTATTTGCTGCTGCAGTGATCTTACCGCCAGGATATACAAATCCGGCTATTAATGATTCTAAAAAGATGTCGGCAAGGCAAAGGGAAAATATGAGACAAATTATCGAAAAGGACGCCGTGGCCTGGGCAGTTGAATCAGTGGATCACCAAACCATTGACCAGATAAATATCCTGAATGCCTCCATCCTGGCCATGCATCAGGCAATAAAAAAATTAACAATACAACCACAACTGATCCTTGCTGATGGTAACCGGTTTCATCCCTATCCCGGCATACCGCACCGCTGCATCATAAAAGGAGATGCCACTTACCTGAGCATTGCCGCTGCATCCATCCTGGCTAAAACATACCGGGATGATTTTATGTTGAATTTGGACCGGGTATTCCCCCAATATGGCTGGAAAACCAACAAAGGCTATCCAACGGAAGCACATCGGAAGGCAATTGATCAATGGGGAATAACCAGCTTTCACAGGAAAAGTTTCCATTGTAAACTGACTCTGGATTTTTACCCCTGATTTTTGTATATTTGTACCCCCAGTTAACAACTCTTTAAAATTTAATCCATGACTCACTCCGAATTTGAAATTATTATAAAAGAAGGAGTTAACAGTTGTGCCAATGACCAGGGATGGGTCAACTTAGCTGAGCTAGGTACCTATCTCAGGCAAAGAGGTCTGCAGTACGGCAAACTCTCACGCTTTCTTCAGGACTATCAGAATATCATTGAAATCCGGGTTGACGACTCTATAACTCCTCCTGCCGTTTACGCAAGATTGCGCTGACCTGCTGGTAAGCTGTTTGCTGATCAGGGCTTCCCATCACCGCCTTAGAGGTGAACAACATGCCTGCAAATGAATCAGACCCTGGATGTCTTCCATTTACCGCTTTTAAGGTAAAAATATGACATTCCACCCAGAAGAAAGGCATAAAAGTACTCTGTCATCCAGACGATATAAACTTCCTGCCGTAAAATTTCAGCTAATATAAAGGCTGCGGCCAGATAAAAGAAAATGACAACCAGTTCGATAAGGAAGGAAACCTGGGTTTTACCTGTACCGGAAACCGCATTGAAAAAAACATAACCCACCGCCAGGAATAATGCAGCCACATTTACAACATAAAGTGCAGGTAACGAAACGCTTATCAGTTCCGGGTCGTTGGTATAAATTTTCAGTGCCAGACCAGGAAAGATCAATCCCAGGATTACAATGAACAATACTCCTATGGCACAGAGCCTGGCGACTTTCATAACCAGCGGCATGACTTCTTCCTGCCTGTCCTTGCCGATCAGATTACTGACCAGGGTGTTGGTGGCGGAACCAAATCCAAACATCGGGATCATCATGATCACGTAGAAGCTGCGGATAATATTTGATACGGCAAGGGCACGTTCGCCAAGTTTTTCGATAAAAAGAAAAAAAACGAGCCAGGCAGACATGGAAAAGAAGTTCTGCAGCATGACCGGAAATGCCACTTTTATGATCCTCTTATATAATACTTCATCGAACCTTGCACGATGAAATAAATTGAATTTTTTTCCATCCTGATTCATCATCGTGAAAACCGTAAAAAATACTGTTGCTGAAAATTCAGCAATCACAGAAGCCAGCGCAGCACCGCCGATCCCCATTTCAGGTAAACCGAGGTTCCCGAAAATGAGGCCATAATCAAGTACCATATTAACTAGTGCCATGAGCAAGGTAGTCCAGATAATGACCTTTGTCCGGGTAATCCCGATATAGAGCCCGCGGAAAAGCATATTAACGCTGGCAAAGAAAATACCATAAGAACGGTACCTGATATATTCCTGGGTATATGCATTGACATCTTCCGACTGTATAATATGTTTCAGGATGTCACCCGAAAAAAACTGCATCAGGCTAAAGAGGGAAAGGGCTAGTGGAAGCTGGAAATAGAACCCATGCTGAAAAGTCCGTCCGATCTCGGCATAGGCCTGCTCACCTTTCCTTCTGGCAATAATGATCTGTGTCCCGGTCCCGAAACCCCACGCCAGCATCACCGCTATAAAATAAAAAATCCCGCCGATAGCACCTGCGCCAAGTTCAACCTGCCCGACCCTGCCCAAAAAAGCAGTGTCAGTGATGTTCAGTAAGTTCTGTGCTACGCTGCCAATAATAATCGGATAAGCAATGAACCAGATCTCACGGTATGTGATTGAGGTTTTCACCAGACTTTAAAGACTAATGGAAATTTTGGTAAATTTACATTTTTTGACGAAAAGCGCAGGGCGTAGGGCATTGGGTAATTAGAATTTTAATTTTTATTGAATGATCGCTCATCCTGACATCTTTTTTAACTTTACACGATATTATCTGATCCAACAGATAATCAAGAAAGCATGATTCAGGAAGAGTCGTTCAAGTGCGTCATCAGAAATTACTTTTCAAGGTATCTTGAGCACTTCAGGATAAACCTGGAAAAGGCGATGGAGGAATACGATCCGGAAGCTATCCACGAATACAGGGTATCAGTTAAAAGGATTCGCGCTATTATCCGCGCATTGGACCGGGTTTATGATAATCCGCTGTTTTCCGGAAAAATGATCCAGCCTTTGCGGCTGATGTTCAAAGCCGGCGGAACGATCCGCGATGACCAGGTGCAGATCGGGCTGGTCGAAAATATAGAGAAAGAATTCGGCCATGCTTTCCCTCTTATCAAAGATTATTATTTTAAAAGAATAGAGAATCAAAGGGATTCCTTCTTTTTAAAATCGATTGATTTCGAATATAAATCCATTGATTCCATTTCCCGGCAGATCGAAAACATTCTTGATCCGCTGGATGATAATTCACTGGAAACAAATCTCTACAACTGGCTCCATGAATCTATGGAGAAACTGAAAAGAAAAAGGTATGACCTTGAAAAACCTGATAAATTGCACCGTTTCCGCACCCGTTTCAAGGAAAACGGGTATGTCGCGGAGATGATCTTTCAATCCAGATACAGTAACAAGATCTCAAAGACGGCATATAACCGTATGAAAAATTTTGGCCAGGAGCTCGGTAACTGGCATGATCATTACCAGCTCTGGTCTAAAACAGCGCTCATCTTCCAGGAATCCCGGAACTTTGACCTGCTGGAAGAGGCATTTGAATTGAGGAAATTTATTACACCCATCCACGATAAGCTATTCCAGGAAATACTTCACCTGATTAAAAGGGACGACAGTATTTTTTCTGTTTGATAAAACAGGGAAAAAGGATACTTATATTGCAGCCAGTCTAAACCAATCCAAAAAGTTTACTTTGGATTGTTGTTTTTATTCACACATTCTATGATTTAAGGTTTGCCAATCCCCCTAATGAAAAAGATGTCTCCTAATGATTGTGCATTTCATGGTCTTTTTCCGGCTCTTTTGCAGCAGGACGATCGTAATGGCAGCAGCCGGGTAATTCATCATAAACCTTATCATCAGCCCGGTACATATCAGTATCATGTCCTACTTTTGCAATGGTGATATTTATTTTATCCACATCAGTTTTAGTGGAATCATAAGACACATCGATCATTTTTGTCTCTTTGTTCCAATCAGCAGCGGCTACACCTTTGACCGACTTTGCAGCGGTTTCGATACGTTTTTCGCACATGCCGCAATTTCCGTACACTTTAAACTCTTCCGTTTTGCTTTGAGCGAAAAGTGTCATTGTTCCTAACAGGAACAGACATCCAAAACTTACCATTTTTACTTTCATGTTTCTATTATTTAAGTGATTAAACATTTAATTACGATATAAGCAACATTCAGGCAGATTGTTGTAAACTTCATCACTGGCCTTAAACTTTTCTGTATCATGCCCGGCTTGAGCTATGGCCATATGGATGGTGTTAAGATCAGCCAAGGCGTTATCGTATTCCACATGGATTTTTTTAGTTTTAACGTCCCAATCAGCAGATGAGACTCCCTGAACAGATTTGGCGGCTTTCTCAATACGTTCCTTGCACATATCGCAGTTGCCTGAAACGCCAAACATGGCATGCTGAAAGGTCTGAGTTGAGGTATTCCCTGCAGAAACATTATTTAGGTTTTTATTTAACTCTGGAGCAGCAGGCATATTCATTCCCGGCATGGTGGATGTTTGTCCGCCCTGACGGTTCATCATGCTGGGCTTACCTTCCAACTGTGCGGCGGCATCAACGCTGAATACGCCCTGCGTGACAATTTCCTCCCCTTCATTCAATCCATTCATCACTACATAGCTGCTTCCCAACATGGGACCGACTTCTATCTCGCGCATTTTAAACACCGGCTCATCAGTTTCCGTTTGTTTCACATATACAACAGAGCGTTTGCCCGTCCATAATACCGCAGTGCCGGGAATGATTAAATTGTCATTGTATTGATTGAGGTTTGCCTCAACAAGGCCGGTTGCAAACATTTCGGGCTTTAATTTTCCGGCCTGGTTGTTGATTTCTACCCGGACTTTTGCGACGCGGGTAACGGGATCGAGCACCGGATCAATAAAGGAAATATTGTCTGAAAAATTGACTCCAGGCATAGCCTGAACAGTGAAAGTAAGATGATCACCTTTTGCCAGAAAAGGAAGGTCGCTTTCATAGGCATCGAACATCACCCATACATGCGAAAGATCTGCCACATCAAATAGTACCGTGCCGGGGGAAATATAATCGCCATTATTGACCCTTCTTGCAGTAACAATACCGGTTGTATTGGCATATACTTCAAAATCAGATTTGGCAATGCCTGAGCTCTCAATGCCGGCAATCTGATTATCGGTCAGTTTCCACTGGCGAAGTTTATCTTTTGCTGCCTCATAAAGGATAGGTTGCGATGATTTTGTTTTGGCTGTTTCAAGCAGTTCCTGCTGGGCTGTTATCAAATCGGGTGAATATATTACGGCCAGCTTTTGTCCTTTTCCGACTGTTTCACCTGTATAGTTTACAAACAATTTTTCAATACGGCCTGGCAGATAAGACACCTGGCTTTGTAACATTCGTTCATCCGCCTGTACTTTGCCATATAGACGTACTTCTTTTACAGGTTTTTGTCTAGATACTGTTGATGTCAGGACGTTAGCCAACTGAGCAGCTTCCTTGCTCAGGTGAATGGCATCAGGGTCTGTGGAGGTATTGCTTTGATTGAGTGGAATTAAATCCATGCCACAGATAGGGCATTTGCCCGGTTCGTGCATTCGTATCTGCGGGTGCATGGCGCAAGTCCAAATCGTGCTTTTAACAGTTTCAACCGTGAGGTCTTGCTTTTCTTCTTTTTGATCCGGGGAATGGAAAAATAACCAACCGAGAAAAATACCTATTATCAAGGTGATGATATAAAATATTTTTTTTCTTTTCATAAATTTTATTTTAAAAGATATAAATAGAAATATAATGGAAATACAATGGAAATACAATGGAAATATAATGGAAATAAAGCATAAATACAATAGAATCATATTTCCAAGTTTTCAACGTATTTCCATGTATTTCAACATATTTCCATGTATTTCAATGTATTTCAAAATTTCCTAATCTTTTGAGCCATGCAATGGAAGTGTTGAAATCGGCAATAGCTTCTATTTGCTTGTATTCGTAATCGAGGGTTTGCTGGCGAATGCGTAAAATATCAGTGAGATCTGAACCGGACGATGCATAACTTTTAAGCATAATATCGAGCGATCTCAAAGCTAGCTGATATTGTTCAGCATAGAGTTTTGTACGGCGCTGAGCATCCTGGTATAATTGCATGGCCTGATAATACTCCGTTTGCAATGAATTAGCCGTTGCTTTGTAATATTGTTTATTAGTCGATTTCAAAAAGTCGGCTTCGGTTTGCATAGCTTTATATTTTTTGCGGTAAATGGGTAAAGTAGCCGTTACCATCGGCATAATCATATCTTTTCCATTCATTGAGGAAGTGGACATATCACTTTTACTGATAATCGAATAATTTAAACCTAAACCGAACATAGGATAGCCCATGCGTGTAACCATTTTTTTACGGGCTTCGAGCGATTGCTGCTCATATTGAATCATCCCCAGCATCGGATTGTTACTTAAAATACTATCCGATACAGCAATCATCGACGGTAAAAAGTTTTCGGCAATTAAAGTATCAGGCAGCGAAACCGGCGAATCAGGTGGCCTGTTCAGATAGCTGTTAAATTCGGCAACAGTGGTATTCCATTGGTTTTTTAACAGTTCTATATTGTTCAGAAGGTCACCGATTTCAATTTGGATCCTATACACATCAGAAAGCCCTGAACTACCGGAAGATGAACCCATTGAGTTGTCCTGCATTGTTGATGCTGCCTGATTTGAAACAGACCCGGCAGTATTGCCCGAAATTCCTCCCATACTTTGCATACCGGAGGATCCGGAAGTAGCACTTTGAGTGGAAGCCGGGGACATTCTCCTGTTAGGTGTTGCGGTGCCATTCCCTGTCGGAGCGGCTTTGAACCTGACGATGGCCAATCTTTCAATCGTGCGAAGAATCTCGATATTTTTCTCCGAAATGCGGATATTCTGTTTAACTTTATGCAAATCGTACCATTTGCGTTGTACATCATAAAAGACCTGCAATTTGGCATCGCGAAATGATCCGTATTTTGCTTTTGCCATCAGGCTCATTTCATCCTTAGCCGATTTTATCACACCGAACCATGGGAACATTTGCATCAGCCTTATATCAGCCACCTGGTTACCACCAATAAGTTCCATGGGGCTGAGGAAGACTCCGAGACTAAAGTCAGGATCGGGTAAGCTGCCAACCTGCGGTACCTTTTGCAAAGCTGCCTCATATTCAAAATATCGCTGAAGTACTGTTGGGTTGTTTTGAGCAGCAATTTCAAGATAGTTCAGCAATGAGTCGGTTTGGGAATATGCTGATATACATAGAAATAAATAGAAATACATGGAAATACATGCAATGATATAATTCGTGGAGAATTTGAATTTATTGTTGTTTTTCATCTTTGGTCAGTTTGATGAAATTGTTTAATCTGATTTGAAGATCTTTAGAAACAGTTTTATAATCATCAAAAATTTCTTGGGAGATTTTACCTCGTTCAAATAATAGCTCAAGCCAATGATCGGTGGCTTCAGACTGGGATGCCCTCGCATTATAATAAAACCGAACCTTATGCAAATAATGAAATCGGCTATAACCTTCTGCGATGTTCGCTCCAATAGAATCGGTTGAACGGATAAACTGATCACCAATGACTTTTTTTTCTTCAAAACTCATTTTTGAATAAATGTTCCAAGCAATAACTGAAAGTTTCCTGGCTAATTGATATACCTTCAAATCCTTAACTTGTATGTAGTTTCTACTTCCATTTATTTCATTAATTTCATTTATTTCCATGTATTTCTATGTATTTCAACGTATTTCTATTTATTTCTAAGTATTTCTATGTATTTCTATTTATTTCAATTTCCTTTCCCTCCACATCGCCTGAAACAAAGGAACCACGAAGACTGTCATTACCTGGATAACCATACCACCAAACATGGGTATTGCCATTGGGACCATAATATCAGCTCCTTTGCCGTTAGATGATAAGACAGGTAATAAAGCAATGACAGCAACGGCTGTGGTCATCATAGCTGGCCTTACACGTTTCAGCCCGGCAGACACTACGGCTTCACGCACTTCATGAACAGTTGCAGGATGCCGCGCTTCAAATACCTGGTGAATATAAGTCCCCATGATTACGCCATCATTAGTGGCTATACCGAATAAAGCAATAAAACCAACCCAGACTGCCACGCTCAGATTTATCGTGTGCATCTGGAACATATCCCGCAGGTTTATGCCAGCAACGGAAAAATTAAGAAACCAACCCTGACCATATAACCAGAGCATGATAAATCCACCGGCAAATGCGACGAATACGCCGGAAAAATGAATAAATGAGGCCGTAACAGTGCGGAATTGGAAGTACAACAATAACAATATCAATAATAAGCTTATGGGTATGACAATAGCCAGTCTTTTTGTAGCCCTCAGCTGATGTTCATAATTGCCAGCGAATTTATAAGACACTCCGGCAGGAAGGGTAAGAGATCCTGTATTCAGCTTCTGTTGGATTATTTTAGCTGCTTCTTCCACTACATCAACTTCTGCTTTTCCTTCTATCTTATCGAATATAACATATCCGACAAGGAAGGTGTTTTCACTCCGGATCATTTGAGCTCCGCGGGTGTAATCAATATCGGCGATTTCGCCCAAAGGAACCTGGACGCCATTCATTGCCGGGATCAGGATGCGTTTCAGGTCATCAGGATTATCGCGCAACTCACGGGCATAACGGACCCTGATTGGGAACCTTTCGCGGCCTTCGACCGATGTGGAAAGGCTCATGCCTCCGACAGCCACCTGCAGCACTTCCTGGACATCGCTGATACTCATCCCATAACGGGCCATCGCTTCGCGATTGAGGTTGATTTCGAGGTAAGGCGCCCCTACGGCCCGGTCGTAGAACACGGATGATGCTTTGACTGACGGCACATCTTTCAGCGCTTGCTCAAACTGCATACCAGCCAGCTCGATGGAGTTGAGATCGGGCCCGTAAACTTTTAAACCCATCGGGGCGCGCATACCGGTTGAAAGCATCACCAGCCGGGTCTCAATCGGTTGCAGCTTTGGAGCGGAAGTCAGACCAGGGATGTCAGTTACCTTGACTATTTCGTTCCAGATATCCAGAGGCTTTTTAATCTGCGGACGCCACTGGCGGAAATACTCTCCATTTTCATCTTTTATCAGAAAACTATCTATATTTTTCGAAATATATTGAAATACATTGAAATACGTTGAAATATTAGAATCCCGTATTTCAGATTTTATCCACTGACCTTTGACTAAAACTAAAAATGTTCCACTTTCTTTATTATACTTTATTTCCTCAATATTATCGACTGTAACTTTATTTCCATCTATTTCTATTGTATTTCCATCTATTTCTATTGTATTTCCATCTATTTCTATTGTATTTCCATCTATTTCTATTGTATTTCCATCTATTTCAACCGCATTTCTATTTATTTCTATTGTATTTCTGAATTCCGACAAGTTCAAAATAAAATTCACATTCTTATCTGCCTTAAACCTTTGTCTATGCCCATTTTCGTTAAGGATGTACTCAGGCCGGTAATTGATAGTATTCTCAAACATTTGCACCGGGGCCGGATCAAGGGCAGAATTAACGCGGCCCCATTTACCCACGGCAATTTCGACTTCGGGAATAGCAGAAAGCCGTTTGTCGAGCGTTTCAATGTATTCAAGGTTCTTCTCAATGCTTGAATGTGGCATACTGGTGGGCATGAGCAAGAAAGAACCTTCGTTTAATGAAGGCATAAACTCCTTGCCAATTCCCGGAAACGTCTTTACAGGAGCCTGCCAGATTGCTGTTTGCCTGAAATTTTTCCAACCCACACTTTCTATACCTGATGCAACAAAACCGAATATTTTATCAAAACCCTGCCAGGCTAACAGACCAAAAAATAAAGTGACTGCCGGTATGATCAGGAACTTACTTTTATGTGCCAACGCCCAACGAATAATATCTTCATAATAATGCACCATGGACATCAGGGCAGCAAGAATCACAGCAATGATACCACTCACAAAAATGAAATTGATGAAAGTACTGTTATGAGCGCCTAGGGGAAGCCACTCAACTGAGAGATACCAGGCTGCTGCAAGCACGGTAATGGCAATGTTGATATAGTTAGGAAATTCTTTCCGGTATTCAGGCCAGCGGTAATCGAGCAAATTATTTATACCTACAGCAATTAAAGCCAATGCCGGCCAGGTATGCCAGAAAATTATAAACGCTATCCCTGCTATGATAAGGCTTCCGTTCCACACCATTCGGATTTTCTTTTTATCAAAGCGGATATTGAAGAATATATGCACCAGTGTTGGCAAAACCACGATTCCGAGGATAAATGCAGCGATCAGGGCGAAGGTTTTCGTAAAAGCCAGGGGGTGAAATAATTTACCTTCGGCGGCCTGCATGGCAAAAACGGGCAGAAAGCTGACAATGGTAGTTGCAATGGAAGTAACCACCGCTGCACGCACTTCGGTAGTGGCCAGGTATATAACCTGGAGCAATTTCTTCCCACGGATGCCTAAATTTTCGGGCATTTCCAAATGCCGGAGAATGTTCTCCACATCCACAATCCCAATGTCGACCATTACGCCAATGGCAATTGCAATACCCGATAAGGCAACGATATTGGCTTCGATGCCGAATAGTCGCATGAGGATGAAAGTCATTAATACGCCAATGGGCAGAAGGCCCGCTACAATGAGGGATGCTCTCAGGTTCATCACCAGGATAATAATCACAATAATACTGATAAGGATTTCATGCGATAGGGCATATTCAAGCGTTCCGATGGTTTCTTTAATCAGCCCGGTACGGTCGTAGAATGGAACAATCGTCACTTTGGAAACTGAACCATCGGGCAGGGTTTTTTGCGGCAAACCGGCTTCTATCTCTTTTATTTTATCTTTTACATTATTGATGACTTCCATGGGATTTGACCCAAAGCGGGCAACTACTACCGCGCCTACTGCTTCGGAACCCGACTTATCGAGTCCACCGCGGCGGGTAGCCGGTCCAAATGCAACGCGGGCAACATCTTTAATGCGCACCGGTACATTGTTTCTTACAGCTACGACAGAGATTTCAAGGTCTTCCAAATTCTTTACATAGCCTAAACCGCGGATAATGTATTCCACATTGTTAATTTCTATAGTTTCCGCACCGATGTCGAGGTTGCTTTTGCGCACGGCATTCATTACATCCATCACTGATACATTGAATGCTTTTAGCGCTTCAGGATTCAAGTCGATCTGGTATTCCTTTATGAAACCACCCACTGATGCCACTTCGGAAACACCTTCTGCTATAGTAAGTCCGTATTTAACGTAAAAATCCTGGATGGTCCTGAGCTCCTGCGGATTCCATCCCCCGTTTGGCTGTCCTGTTGCAGGGTCCCGGCCTTCAAGAGTGTACCAGAAAATTTGTCCCAGTGCAGTAGCATCAGGGCCAAGAGTGGGTTGAACCCCGGCAGGTAATGTTCCGGAAGGCAGGGAGTTGAGCTTTTCGAGAATGCGTGACCTGCTCCAGTAAAATTCGACGTTATCTTTAAAAATAATGTAGATAAATGACATACCGAACATCGAAGTGCTTCTAACGTTCTGCACCCCTGGAATACCCAACAATGCAGTAGTTAAAGGGTAAGTTACCTGGTCCTGGATGTCCCTGGGAGAACGTCCCATCCATTCGGTAGCCACGATCTGCTGATTTTCGCCAATATCGGGGATAGCGTCCACCGGAACAGGATCGCGGGGTATGAAACCCGTTTTCAGGTTGAATGGCATATAAACAATACCCAGCACCACAAAAGTGATCAGAAAAATAAAGGTGATCAGCCGGTTTTCAAGGAAATATTTTACCAGACGATTAAACATGAGCTAATGATTTTAGCAGTTTAATTTAATTTGTTATTTATTATAACCTGAATCAATGTTTAACAAAATTATTCTTTTTAAACAATTATCAATTAAATGATTGATTTAGAATTACATGCCACAGCAACCATGCATGTCATGTTTTTGTGCTTTTTCCTTTTGGAGCTTCATACCACATATAGAGCATTTGCCAGGTTCCATTGAGGTAATTTCCGGGTGCATGGGGCAGGAATAAGGAGCTGAAGATTTCAGTTCTAAATCCATCCCGCATTTTGGACATTTACCGGGTGATGAACTCATCACCTCAGGATGCATGGGGCAGGTATATTGAGGAGCCATTTTTTGAATGAGATCCATACCACAAACGGGGCATTTTCCTGGCTTGTCACTTTTAATTTCAGGGTGCATGGAACATGTATATGATACAAGATTCTCTGTATTGACAGGATTAATCCGATTAATTGAATTGGTGTCGCTGTTTTGAGCAACCGCATACCCCATACTGATCAGCATGAGGCATGCAAGGATAATGTATTTTGACATAATCTTTATATTTATTTAGTTAGATAAATTATGTGTTTAAGAAAATTTACTGATAAAGTGATTCATGACCCTATTGTTTTACCGGGTGATGAGAGGGGTGAGCTTGCCTGATCGCAATTAGTTCGCGATAGGTTTGATTTACTCTGGCCGTATCACCCATGAAAGAATGCATGGCCATCATGCCACTACCGTGCAAAGTATCATCGCCCATCATATCACCACCCATCATACCGCCACCCATCATATTGCTATCCATCATGTTGCCGTTCATCATACTATCCCCTTCCATCATTTCCTGGCAATAGGTAAGATAATATATGTTACATAGCGAATCGTTCATGTGATAAAGACTGTCCTCCAAAAAAATCAGAGGACTTAAGTACTGGCCATCCGGATCATAGTGATTTATAACCAGATCATCATTTGATTTAGCTTCCTGGAAAGCTTTTATTAAATTTGATTCAGTATCATTCAAACTGCCATTGAGTTCGTCTTGCCTGTTTTCATCTTTGCAACTGTATGTGATTGCTGCGATAGCTATGATCATAGCTATAATCATTAAGATCTGTTTCATTTTTTTCATTTTAAGTAATTTATAGATTAGATTGTTTTGAATTGCTTGCCACCACAAAATAGTAGTTGGTCATTTGTATTAAAAAATAAATTGTGAAATGAGGGAAGAGAGGCAAGAAATGCCATGAGTTCCTTGTAATAAAAGCATTGTTATAACTTAAAGGCAAACAGTAGTTGCCATTACACAGAACTTATCCCACGAAATGGATATCAGCAACGGAAATTGCCAAAAGATACCGGAAAATCACCGGTTTTTCGAAAAAGAAATTTTCTTGGTGTTATGGTTGCGGTAAATGGGGCCACAGGCAATGATCCGGATAAATCAATAATAAAGCTGGCCTGGACAGGATTAATAGTAATTAGTGACTTCACCTCATCAGATGATGATACTGTGAAATCATCCGTCACTTTATTAAAACTGAATTCGTTGTGACACTTGTCGCAATCACTGCCACAGCATGGTTTAGGAGTCGAAAATAAAGAAAAGGATACGATCGATTGTCCGCAATAATGCCTGGTAATTGATAATCCTCCTGTTGCTGTTAACAGGAGTAAAATCACAATTAAATTACCGGCCCTTTTCATCATTTTATTAAAACAAATGTTAAACGAAGATATGCAGAAATTGTTTTGCAAAGAATAAAGTTTAACAAGATTTAACAACAAGATTAGAATATTTCCACTTAAAAGTTGTCCAAATATTAGTGGGAGATCCGTTCTTTAAAAGTAGGCTACACCTATTAAAAGCTTAATATTTTATCTGCTTCAACGGTCCACTCGGCGAATTCTTTCAAATTACTCCGTTGAACACCAGATTGTAACATCTGTTCATTTATACCTCTTGCATCCATACAAGTACCGCACACCTTAATTTTACCACCTTCACGTGTAATTATTTTCATCATTCGCCCAATATTGTAGTAGCCGTCAGGTGTTTTCTGTTCCGCAACCCCACAACCTATCGCATCTGCAAGCAAAAAAATGTTTAACTCTGTTCCGGGATTATCTTTTAGGATTTGGATACCCAGCCTCAGTGCATTGTATGCCTTTTCAGTTCCGTAAGGGGTGTCGTTGATGATGAATAGAATTTTCATTTATGTAAGATCTACAAAGTTATGCCGGGTTCTAAAAGGTGATGATTTTGTTGCTCCACTTAATAATTTCATACATGTCCTGCATAGTTGAGAGAGGACACATTTCTGAACCTTCCTTTTTTCGGATGGTCAGACATGTTCCGCAGGCAAATATTTTTCCACCATTTTCGACAAAACGCTTTATCTGGTCGGTTACCTTAAATTTATCAGAATCCAGTGACTCAACTTCAACCCCTTTGGCCAGTAGAAAAACTTTCACCGAATCTCCCTCACCAATGGCAAAATTGCCAAACCTGAAGGCATTCCAAACCGTTTCGGCATCATTTGAATAAATGACCATTCCGATCTTCATCTTAAGGTCGTTTTTTGAATCCTTATTGTATTGATCGGAGTTTTGACTTACCGAATAAAGAGGGATAATCATCACCAGGATAAAAAAGATTTTTTTCATGTCGCAATCGTTTAATAATGAGGTTTTTTACTGTTGGAGTGTCTTTCATTTTATTCGCAATATTACTTTTCGTTCAAAATAATTTCCGCTCATTCCTTCCTGTGCATTGCCTTTCATGCTTTCACCTTTAGTCAGCATTACCTGCAATTGCATTTCAGCATCCTTTGCATTGCTTAATGGCTGTATAGTCATAGGTAAACTTGTAATATCGGCATTTTCATATCCCGGAAGTTTATCACCAACCAGGCGACACGATATTGGCAGATTTACATCCCAACCGGGAGCAAATTTTGAAAGTGAATTTGTTCCGATAGTTGTCGGGTCAATATAGAGCCAGGCATTGCGGTATGGTACGGGAATGGCATTGTCTTTTTTTCTTCCGATCACGGTGAGTACTGTTTTCTGTTCCCATCGTTTTGTTTCAATTAAAAATGTTCCGTCTGGTTGCTTAAATGATTTTTTGGTGTCTTTGTCAAGAATGTCAATAATGGTTTTTTCATCGTCATTCCACTGTCCGTTGTTGGTGTGGCAGGAAAGGCAATTTTTGGAATTGGTCAAAATGCCGACTGCCGGCGGATAGGCATAAGCCATACCGCTGCTGTTTTGTTTTTTACGAAATTCGGGATGATAAAGATTCTCCGTCCCGATAAACTGGGTGATAGTAATGATGACTATCAAAATGGTCGTGAGAATGACTGCTTTTGTTTTCATTTTTGTAGAGTTTAAACTTTTTCTAATATTTTTTTTCGTTCTTCGTATTCTTCTTTTTTGATTTCACCTGAGGCAAATCTTTTTCTTAAAATTTCCATAGGAGATTCTTTTTGAGACGATTTCTCTTTATTACCGGACCGCAATTTTACAATTACTATTATCGCAACTACAAGGATTGGAAGCCAGATGAACTACATCATAGGCATTCCCCAATAACATTCGTGCCACATAGTATTCATTTTTTTGTTGTCAGTGTTTATAGTGCTGACTCCGCACTTTTAAAATTAATGTTTGTTAGAAATATTTAAAGAACCAATGTTTTTCAAACCAAACTTTTGTCCAATGCCAGAAAAATCCAGGATTTTTCATCTTCACAACAGGAAGAGGCGAACCATAAAAATTTCCACCTGCGTATCCCGCTTTGCCGTTACCCATTTCTAAAAAGCAATGTCCGTCACCGTTAAATGTTTTGTTGGGTGTTTTACCAGCAATTTTATAAGCAATACTATGAGCAACTGCTTCTGCCTGATAATGTGCAAAAACTCCAGCTTTAGGTAATGGTCTGCCCATTTCAAGCGGAATAAATGTTATATCTCCGACGGCATAAACATTTTGGAAATTTGTTTCCATTGTGTTGCGGTTAACTTCAATCCAACTCGATTTTCCCACCAAAGAAGTTTCTTTAATTACCGATGGACATTGATGTTTTGGCGTGTAAGCCAACAAATCATATTCAGCGGTTATTCCGTTGCTGAAAGTCAAAGTTTTTTCGGTTGCTGATGTTGTTTGGTGTTCCGGAAAATATTTTATTCCTTTCATTTCCACCATTTGTCTCACTGCTCCTGATAATTCTTTTCCAGCTACTCCCATTGGTCCCTGTTCGGGTGTATAAAGTGAAATTTCAGTTTTGCTGCTCAACCCTTTTTTCCGGATAAAGCTGTCAATAAGCATGGCTGCTTCGTAAGGTGCGGCAGGACATTTAAAAGGAAGTGAAGGAATTAAAACGGTAATTTTCCCGCCTCTGAAATTTTGCAATAGCTCATTAAATTTTGTAGCTCCTTCAAGTGTGTAAAAATCGTATCCGTAATTATTCAGATTATGTTCTGAAACCTGCTCAGCTCCAAGAGAAACCACCATATAGCCGCCCCTGTATTCTTTGCCTTTTACAGTAACTGAGATTTGTTCGGGATTTACTTTTTCAATTTCTCCGATTACAACCTCAATACCTGCTCCTGCAATTTTTTGAGTGTTTCTGTAAACTTGTTCCGGTTTTCTTTTACCGACCATTAACCAAAGGAGCGAAGGGGCGAAAACATTTTTTTCTTCCTTTTCAAAGACAAGAATTTTTACAGGATCAGGTTCTCTGTCATTACCCACTTTTTTGCTCAATTCTTTAGCTGTGATAATTCCGCCTGTTCCCGCTCCTAATACTAATATTGTTTTACTCATACTATTTGCTTTTTAAAGATTTTCAAGAAGTTCTTTATGTTTGTTGAGGTTGTCAATAAGAACCTCACGCATTAGTTGGCAAGCTTGAGCCACCTTTTTAGTAGAAAGTGAATAATAATTGCATTGTCCGTCTCGCCTCATTTTTAAGATGCCTTTTTTTGTCATTATCGAAAGATGTTGCGATAGATTGGATTTTAGTCCGCCTGTTACTTCAAGAATGTCAGAAAAGCAAAGTTCATTTTCCTGTAACAAGTCGATAACCTCAATTCGCAATGGATGGCCTAAGGCCTTGCAAACATCAGCGTGTAGTTCAAAAATCTTCTTTCCATTCATTGTTTTATTGTTTAACAGTTCACAAATATATGAACTATTTATTAAACCACTAAATCTTTCTTGCGGGCTGTGATTTTTTTAATCTCACTAACCAAATTTGGAATAAATGAAGTTTATCTCTTGCCATGGATGTGCCTGTGATGTAAATCGGGAAAATGGGAATGGTGGTGTTTTGTCGGTTCGTGTTGATGGAAATGTGAATGCACTTTCCCCGGCGGTTCTGATTCGCCTTCATGTTCATGGTTGTGGTTACTCATCATCATGCTTGTGGTAATGTGCATGATCCATTGAATCATGGCTATGAGCGTGGTGGTGTGAAAACAGATTTGTAACTACTTTTCGATCTCCAAACAAGTTTCTTTCAAGGTCTGATCAACTGCTTTGCTAAATACCACTCTCCTATACTTGGCCGGACAAACAAAATTGTATGGCAGTTGGTTTGATGTTTCTATTTTGTAATATATCATCAAAACTTTGCATTATTGTAATTTTTGTCAGTTAAAATAGTATGAAATTTAAACTTTGTAATGTGCTTATTAATGAAATCAAAACGTGAATAGAATATAATTGTTTCATTAGGTACTATTTTATAAATCATTAATTGATCAAATATCTGAACTTCAAATTCCTTTCCTGGTCTTCCTCATTCCTCACTCTTTAACAACTTTTAACAAAATCATTATCAGGCATTAGCGCAGCAAGCCTTACATTTGTGCCGCTTTAAATTCAATCAACTATGATGGAAACAGATATCAAGGCATTGAACGAACGCATCCAGCAGGAAAGCGCATTCGTGGATATGATCAGCATGGAAATGGGAAAGGTGATCATCGGGCAGAAACACATGGTAGAGCGGCTGCTGATAGGTCTTTTATCAAACGGGCATATACTCCTTGAAGGAGTTCCCGGCCTGGCCAAGACTTTAGCGATCAAATCACTTGCTAACGTAATTGATGCTCATTTCAGCCGGATCCAATTCACGCCTGACCTGCTGCCGGCCGACCTTACCGGCACAATGATCTACAGCCAGAAAAAAGAAGAATTTGTTGTCAGGAAAGGCCCCATCTTCGCCAATTTCATCCTGGCTGATGAAATAAACCGGTCTCCGGCTAAAGTGCAGAGCGCTTTACTGGAGGCCATGCAGGAAAGGCAGGTAACCATCGGGGAGCATACTTACCCGCTGCAGGAACCCTTTATGGTTCTTGCTACCCAGAACCCTATCGAGCAGGAAGGTACTTATCCCCTGCCGGAAGCACAGGTCGACCGGTTTATGCTGAAAGTGGTGATTGGTTACCCGGATAAGGATGAGGAAAAACGCATCCTGCGGCAAAATATCGCCAGGACCTTTCCAACCACCCAGACAATCATTAAACCCGCTGATATCACCAAAGCACGGGATGTGGTCAGGGATGTCTACCTGGATGAAAAGATCGAAAATTATATTACCGATATCGTTTTCTCTTCCAGGTATCCCACTGAATATAAGCTGAGCCGGTTTGAGCCCCTGATTCAATGGGGTGCCTCGCCTCGCGCCAGCATCAACCTGGCCCTTGCCGCCAAAGCTTTTGCCTTTATCAAACGGAGGGGATATGTTATACCCGAGGATGTCAGGGCCGTGGCACATGACGTCATGCGTCACCGCATCGGGCTGACTTACGAAGCCGAAGCAGAAAATGTCACTACGGAAGACATTATAAACGAGATACTTAATACGGTTGAAGTACCATAAAATCAGTGAAAAGTGACATTACTTTGACAATAAACTTTTCACATTGAACCTTCAACTTTGCACTTTGAACTTTGCACTTTGAACTAATCGAAGATGGAGACTGCTGAAATACTCAAAAAAGTAAGAAAGATAGAGATCAAGACACGGGGGTTGTCGCACCAGGTGTTCTCAGGTCATTATCATTCTGCTTTCAAGGGGAAAGGTATGACTTTCAGCGAAGTCCGCGAGTATCAGTATGGTGATGATATCAGGAGCATCGACTGGAATGTCACTGCAAGGTTCAACCATCCGTATGTCAAGATCTTCGATGAAGAAAGGGAACTGACCGTTATGCTTGTCATTGATGTCAGTGGTTCGAATGAATTTGGCACCCGGCAGCAGCTGAAAGAAGATCTGATGACGGAAATCGCCGCCGTTCTCGCCTTTTCAGCCATTCAAAACAACGACAAAGTCGGGGTGGTCTTTTTCAGCGACAGGGTTGAGAAATTCATCCCTCCCAAGAAGGGTAAATCGCATATCCTGAGGATTATCCGTGAGCTGATCGACTTTCAGCCGCAGAGCCAGCAAACCAATATTTCCGAAGGGCTGCGTTTTCTTTCGAATGCCATCAAGAAAAAATGCATTGCCTTCGTAATATCCGATTTTATGGATAAAGGCTTCGAGCAGGCCCTCAGGATTGCCAGCCGGAAACATGATATCGTGGCCGTCAGGGTTTTCGACAAACGTGAAACCGAAATACCAAAAATGGGCATGGTGAATGTATTTAATAAGGAAACCGGCAAAGCTATGTGGATTGATACAAACGACCCGGGCCTGAGGAGTAACTACAGCAGCCATTGGAACCGCCATGACCAATCGTTGAACCTGCTCTTCAAGAGGCTTGGGGTTGATTCCGCCACAATCCCGACAGGCGAAAATTATGTTAAACCATTAATGAACCTGTTTAAATTAAGAGAATCAAGGTTTTAGGATGATGGTGCAATGGAAATACATAATTATGCTTTTCATGTTTGCAGGGCTGACCTTCACCATGCAAGGCCAATATACCGGCGCAAACGCCAGGCTGGAAAAGGACAATTTACAGATCGGCGACCAGGTAACACTTGAGCTCACCGTCACAGTTCCTGCCGGGAGCCTTGTCCAATGGCCCATGCTGTTGGATACACTGGTAAGGAATATCGAAATCCTGAGAAAATCCGGACTCGATACTATTACATCTAACAAAGAACAGTTTACACTGAAACAGAAACTTATCATAACCTCATTTGATTCCGGATCTTATATTATTCCACCGATTCCCTTTAAATATACCCAAAAAGGCGATACTGTCACTTATTATACGCAGACATCGCCTGTAAATCTCGATGTACAAACCATCAAAACTGATCCTGCAAAGGATATCAAACCCATCAAGCCGCCCCTCGCTGCCCCGGTAACTTTTCGTGAGCTATTGCCCTGGATCGGCCTGGGGGTGATCATCCTAGCTCTTGCATTCCTGATTTATTTTTTTCTGAAGAAGCGAAAACAAAAAGTGCCTGTTTTTACATCACGGCTTAAGACAAGCATACCGCCTTATGAGGCCGCTATGGAAGCGCTGGAAAGCCTTCGGCTGAAAAAGCTATGGCAGGCAGGAAGGGTAAAAGAGTATTATTCAGAGATGACGGATATTGTCCGTGAATATATAGAACTGAGATTTCCGGTGAGGGCTCTTGAAATGACGACCAGTGAAATCGATGCCGCGCTGCGCCAGACTGATGTCAACAGCAGTGCGAGAGAAAAGTTGCATCAAACGCTTGTCCTGGCTGACCTGGTCAAGTTTGCCAAAGAACAGCCCTTACCGTTGGAAAACGATCTCAGCTTTAGCCAAAGCGTGGATTTTGTAAGGGAAACCAGGCCACGTAAGGAAACTGAGCCCTTACAAGCTGAAAAGGCTGAAAATGTTGAACAGAATATTATGAAATAATGTTTTCGAATATTGAATTTGCCAATCCCGGATATTTATTCCTGCTCGTGCTGATGCCCCTGCTGGTGGCCTGGTATTGGTTCAGGCGCGGAAAAAGCATCCCGACGGTGCAGGTATCCGCCACCGAGGTATTCGAGAACACTCCCAGGAGCATTCGCCATTACCTGTACCATGGCATGTTTCTCTTCCGGATTATCGCCGTTTCACTTCTGATCGTGGCTTTTGCCAGGCCCCAGACATCCCTGAAAAGGCAGAATGTCAGCATCGAAGGTATTGATATTGTGCTGGGACTGGATATCTCGGGCAGCATGCTCGCCCAGGACCTGAAACCAGACCGGCTGGAAGCTGCCAAAAAGGTGAGCCAGGACTTTTTTACGGGCCGTCCGAATGACCGTATCGGCCTGGTTGTCTTTGCCGGGGAGGCTTTCACACAATGCCCGCTTACGACTGACCACGTAATCATTGAAGATATGCTGGATGATATCAAGAGCGGGATCATCCAGGACGGAACCGCCATTGGCGATGGTTTGGCCACTGCCATCAACCGGCTGAAAGAAAGCCAGGCTGTCAGTAAAGTCATCATCCTTCTGACCGATGGCCAGAACAATGCCGGATCTATTGCCCCGCTTTCGGCTGCAGAAATTGCAAAAATTTATGGTATCCGGATTTATACCATCGGTGTCGGGACAATTGGCTATGCCCCTTATCCCGTACAGACCCCTTTTGGCACGCAATACCAGAATATGGAAGTTAAAATCGATGAGGACCTCCTGAAGAAAGTGGCCAATATGACTGATGGCAGGTACTTCAGGGCGACTGATAATACAAAACTCAAGGAAGTTTACCGGGAAATAGACCAACTGGAGAAATCCAAAATAGATGTGACCGAATTCAGAAAAAAACACGAAGAATTTCTTAATCTGGCGATATTTGCGCTTATTTTACTGGCGCTGGAAATTTTATCAAGATTAACCTTATTCAGAAGTATACCCTGATGTTCCGCTTTGAACACATAGAATACCTGTACGCCCTGCTGCTGATCCCCTTCTTCAGCTTGTTATTCATCCTTTACGGGATTTGGAAGAAAAGGGCCATTAAAAGGTTCGGGGATCTGGATGTCATCGCCCAGCTTATGCCACTTTTTTCCGGCAGGAGGCTGGTGTTTAAATTTATCCTGACCATGCTCGCTTTTGCTTTCCTGATCATCGGGCTGGCCAATCCGCAGATAGGCTCCAAACTTGAAAAGATCCAGCGAAAAGGGGCTGACCTGGTCATCGCGCTGGATGTATCAAACAGCATGCTATCACAGGATATCCGGCCAGACCGGCTAACCCGGGCCGTGCAGGGCATCTCCAAACTGGTTGACCGCCTTGAAGGCGACCGCATCGGCATTGTGGTCTTTGCAGGAAAGGCCTATGTGCAGCTCCCTATCACTACTGATTATTCAGCGGCAAAAATGTTTCTTTCGACAATTTCCACCCAGATGGTCCCTTCGCAGGGAACCGCTATCGGCGATGCTATCGATCTGTCAGTCGAATCTTTCAAAGCAGACGAAAGGAGCAAGGCAATCATCATCATCACCGACGGAGAAAACCACGAAGGCAATGCTGTCGAATCCGCCCAGGCTGCCACCGCCAAAGGCATCAAAATTTTTACGATAGGAATGGGTTCCCCGGAAGGTTCACCTATACCTGTTTATGACTCCTACGGCAGGCAAACCGGCTATAAGACTGACCGGGAGGGACAGACCATCGTATCAAAACTTGACGAAACTACGCTCCAGCAGATCGCTTCAGCCGGAAATGGTATCTATGTGAGGGCATCGACCGGGCAGGATGGCCTGACCAAAATTCTCGACGAAATAAATGCGTTGGAAAAGCAGGAAATTGAGACCAAGATGTTTTCTGAATATGAAGGCCGATTCCAATATTTCCTGGCGGTCAGCTTGCTATTGTTGATCATTGAATTTCTTATCCCGGAAAGAAAAAGTAAATGGGCAGACAAAATCAGACTATTTAACCGTTAATAAGAGAAATGAAAAATAAACGTTCCTATATATTTTTGCTTTTCATGACCATGACTCTGCTCTCCTGGTCGCAACAGGAGAACCGGTATATACGGCAGGGGAATAAGCAATATGAAGATGGTGATTACAAAAAAGCCGAAATTGATTATCTCAAATCCACCCAGTCGGGCAAAGCTTCGCACAAAGGTTTCTACAACCTGGGGGATGCCTGGTACATGCAGAAAAATTATCTGCAGGCTTCCGCTGCTTTCGACACGCTCCGGACATTTAAAATGGATGACGAAACCCGTTCCAAATCTTACTATAACCTGGGTAATTCCTTGTTAAAAGCAGCTCTCGACAGTGCACAGCTGGCCCAGCAGGTTCTCCCACCGGGCATTGAGGCTTACAAACAGTCTTTACGCCTGAATCCAGCGGATGCTGACGCCAAATACAACCTGGCCTATGCTCAGCGACTGCTTGATAAATCTCAGCAACAGCAACAAAAGCAGGATCAGCAAGACCAAAAGGACCAGCAACAGGATCAGAAAAAGCAAGATCAGCAGCAGAACCAGGATCAACAAGATCAGCAGAAAGAGGACGATGCGAAGCAGGACCAGCAACAGCAGGATCAGCAGCAACAACAGGCCCAGCCCCAGCAGATATCCAAGGAAGATGCTGAACGGATACTGGAAGCATTAAAAAATGATGAAAAACAGACCCTGGAAAAGCTAAAAGAGGCAAAAATAAAAACGATAAGGGTTGTCAAATCCGAAAAGGACTGGTAGAGTTTTTTATGAAAAAGAAACAACGAAATATCAGCACGGTCAAAAAATGATAAGAATCCTCAGAATATTATTTGTTTTGGCTATCCTGGAAGGGGTAACGGATGATATCCTTGGCCAGGCAGTTGAATTCACGGCTTCGGCAAAGAGCAGTGTCCAGGTTGGGGAACAATTAAGGGTGGTTTATACGGTCAATAAACAGGTGGATCGTTTTGAAGGACCAGATTTTGAGGGGTTCAGCGTGCTGAGTGGTCCGAACCAGTCAACGAACCAGAGTTATCAGTTTATCAATGGTAAAGTCTCACAATCTTTCCAGGTTTCCTACACTTATTATCTACAGGCAACCAAAGAAGGCACTTTTAACATTAACCCAGCTAAAGTCACCACTGAAGGAAAAACTTACGAATCCAATTCCCTGACAATCAATGTTTCTCAATCGGCCTCTTCCCAGACGCCTACTCAGCAGGGAAACCAGCGGCCTGCCCAGGCAAGGCAGGAAAGTGTCAATAAAAATGATATTTTTATCAAAGCAACGGTCGACCGGTCCCAGCCTTTCCAGGGCGAACAGGTAATCGTCACTTATAAAATCTACACAACCATACCGATCTCCCAGATCAATATCAGCAAGATCTCTTCTTTCCCCGGGTTTTGGAATAAAAGCCTGTTGAACGACAATGATCCTTTAAAACAATCAAATGAAGTAGTTAACGGGAAAGAGTATGTTGTAGCTGATCTGCGGAAAATCGCCCTGTATGCCCAGCGAAGCGGGGAGATCAAAATCGAACCCATGGAGCTGCAATGTGTGGCGCAGGTCAAAGTCGAAAATTCACGAACCCGGGACCCTTTTTTCGACAGCTTTTTTAACGACCCTTTCTTTAACCGGAATTTTCAAAATGTCGAACTTAAAGTGGAGTCCAATCCGCTGTCCATCAATGTAAAACCCTTACCTGCCAGCGGTAAGCCGCTGGATTTCAGCGGGGCCGTAGGGTCGTTCAATATTTCTTCGGAAATCGACCGGACTGAATTAAAATCAAATGAGCCCATAACATTAAAGTTTACCATATCAGGAAAAGGCAACCTTGAACTGATCGAAGCCATGCCTCTGTCGTTTCCTCCTGATTTTGAAACCTACGATCCGAAGATCACCAATGATCTTACGAAAAATTCCAACGGTATCTCCGGCAGCATAACCTTTGAATACCTTATCATACCGCGCAATCCGGGAGAATTTCAAATCAAACCGGTCGAATTTTCATTTTTTGATCCTGTCAAACAATCTTACACTACTCTTTCAACCCCCCTTTACAATATCAAAGTAAATAAAGGTGAGGATGAATCAAGCGGTATAACTTACAGTGGTGTAAGTCAGAAAAATATACAGTTCATCGGATCCGACATCAGGCACATAAAGACGGGACATATCCAGCTTTATCGTATCAATTCATTTTTCATAGCATCATCATCTTTTATATTCTGGCTGATCATCCCGGCGTTGCTTTTTATCACGATCATCATTCTATGGTCAAAAAATAAAAAGAGAAGCGGAAATATTGCCCTTGTAAGGAACAGGAAAGCCAATAAAGTCGCCAGGAAAAACCTTCAAAAAGCCGGTGAATACCTCCAAAGCAATTCGACCGGGGCATTTTTTGAAGAAATTTCCCGTGCATTATGGGGTTACATAAGTAATAAGTTCAACATCCCGCTTTCTGATTTATCGATTGAAAGCGTCAATCAGCGGTTATCTGATAAAAGTATCAGTGAAGAAAGCATTCGTAAATTTACCGGAGTACTTGAAAATTGCGAATACGCCAGGTTTGCACCGGGCGATAAATCTGAGAAAATGCAAGGTATTTATAACGAGGCTCTTGAAGTTATCAGCAAAATTGAACAGGAATTGAAATAAATCGAATCCATGAAGAACCTGGTGATTATCTTTTGTCTTTTCCTACTGGCCATGAATCTTCCGGCCCAGATGACAAACCTTGAAAGCCTCATCGAGGCAGGTAACCAGTCCTATTCATCAACAGACTATACTTCAGCCATTTCTCAATATGAAAGTGTCCTCGAATCAGGTATGGAGTCTTCGAGTTTATATTTCAACCTCGGCAATGCATACTTTAAACTGAACAATATCCCGGCCGCCATCCTTTATTATGAAAAAGCGAGAAAACTGGATCCCACTGATGAAAATATCCAATTCAATCTTGACCTGGCCAATAGCAGGATTATTGACAAGATGGAGCCATTGCCTGAGTTTTTCCTGAGAACCTGGTGGAAATCGGCAAGGGATACATTTTCCTCAGACCGTTGGGCTAAAATCGGAGTGATTGGTTTTATCCTGGCACTGGTTGCATTAACCTTATTTATTGTCTCGGTTTCGATATTTCTGAGGAAGATATCATTTTGGTCGGGAATCCTGCTCCTGGTCCTGATGTTAGTGTCACTTATCTTCAGCATCGAAGGATACAGGGACTATAGCCGGCATAATTCAGCTATTATTTTCACCCCGACCGTTACGGTAAAAAGCTCCCCGAATGATGCCAGCGTTGACTTATTTGTCATTCATGAGGGGACAAAAGTGCTTATTACAGACCTGGTAGAAGGTTGGAGCGAAGTGCGTCTGGCCAACGGTCATGTCGGCTGGGTAAAGACCGAAGCCTTCCGCCTTATTTAATATTTCATAATAAATACTCTGATAATCAGTATAAAAGGTCGATAACGGAGCAAGTTGACCTCCTGCCGTTTACTGATTTTGCCTGACCGCTAACTGATTACGGTTTGAAACTTATCTATTTAATTTTAAATTTGTAACATCGAACAGTACCCGGATTTTATCAATATCTTTGTTAAAATTTTAACTATAGCAGATTTGAGTGTATATAAAAATAGTGTAAATTGGGCGTCTGTTTCTGATAAGACGATATGTTGTAAAAATCAAATTCTATTTATATGAATAAAAGACCTTTACCCCTGGGCTATTTAATTTCTGCCATCTTTGTTTCCTCTCTTTTAATATCTGCAGCTTTTACCGGCGATGATAAATCTGTTACCCAAAAAGAAACGGCAGCGGACTACATTTCCAAAATAAAGAACAACCAGGTAACCGGGCAAATCAGTCCGGCAGATTACCTGAAGGCCATTCAGCAGGTTAAAATGCAGGAAGGGATCAGAACCGGCAATGAGTATGATTTTGATTGGGATCTTCTCGGACCGAATAACATTGGTGGCCGGACCCGTGCTATCTTATTTGATAACCGTGATGCCAGCGGAAAAATTATGTATGCCGGCAGTGTCACAGGAGGCATATTCAGATCAGAAAACGGCGGTGAGAATTGGTCCAAGATCGTGCAGGATGGAAACCTGAATGTGACCTGCATTACCCAGGCCGGTAACGGTGATATTTTTGTGAGTACCGGGGAAGGCTTTAACGTCCAGGAATATACGGTTCTCAAAGAGTGGGGCTATACAGGCGGTTTAATGGGGCAAGGGATATTCAAATCCACTGATGGTTTGAATTTCAACCTTCTGCCTGCCACAAAACCCATCCTGAATGGCAATAGTGAACTTGAATGGGGCTTTATCAATGAATTGGCTGCCCATCCCGCCAACGGAGCATTGTTTGCCGCTACAAACACGGGTTTGAAATTCTCGGGTGATGGCGGAAACAACTGGCAGGTTGCAAAAAATTCCGAAGGTGCTGAATTGTCCCTGAACTCTAAAGATGTTAAAATGGCTGCTAACGGCATGGTCGTAGCAGAAGTCAATAATCTTTGCTATGTTTCGGAAAACGGTGACCCTAGCAACTTTATACTGCGTTCAGGCGATTCTACTTATAATATTCCTGTTACCGGTGTTGGAAGGATTGAATTTTCAATCGCACCTGCTGATAACGATATTATTTATGCACTGGTAGTCACTTCCAGCGGGGCACTAAAGAATATTTACCGGTCAGATGATAAAGGTATGAATTGGGTAGTAGTCGGGCCCGGCGGTAGTTCGAATTTCAATATCTTTAATACGGGAAGTAACATCAGCCAGGGCATCGGGTTATTTGCCGCGACTATCGAAGTGTTCCCGGATGATCCTTATCACATTCTCATCGGTGGGCAGGATATGTGGGAAGGCAAAAAAATCCTTGATGAAGGATTCTACCAGTGGATTTCACGCTCATCTGCAGTCCTTTTTTGGTTAGACGAGCCATTCCTGTGGCAAGGGCATCACACCTATCAATTTATGCCCGGTTCTCCAAACAATTTCTTTGCAGGCACCAACGGAGGTATATCAATGGGCACGGTTAATCCGCAACTCTATGTATTCCAATTCATGAACAAGGATTATATCGCCAGCCAGTTCTATACTGTCAGCCCGACGTTGGAAAAGAAAAATGTACTGGGAGGCGCACAGGATATCGGCACTATCTTTATTAACGGCGCTGCCAATCCCTCCGATAGTAAAAGAGGCGAGGATATCTGGACCACTCAGAGTGATGTGCCTGACGGCAAAACCGGCGGTTATTGTGCAATGTCTTTAATCTATCCGACAGCTGTTATCTATTCAAGGCGTATTCAATCTGTGGCAACCCCCCTTCCCCCCCCAGAGTTCAGACGTAATGAGTTCGGCGGTGGACCCGACTGGGCGGCTAGTATGCTCCCAGCTACTACTATCTATGCAAGCACAGCCTTTCTTTCACCCTTCCTGCTCTATGAAAACTTCGAAGATTTCAACACAAAAGATACCGTTGAATATAAAATTACCAGGCATTTCGCTGCAGGATCAGTAATTTGGATTGAAAGCAATAATGGCAAACGGCCTTTTAAATATATCACCCCTGTTGCTCTCACACCAGGCGATTCGATCGGTGTGCCGGATATTATCACTGCAAGGTTTTTCATCGGCGGCGATAACCGTGTGTTAATGACCAAACAAATGATTCAATTCAATGTTAATCCTGAATGGTTTGTCATCAGCGACACGGCACATGATGGTGTCGCAGATAAACCGCAGTGCATGGCTTATTCATCTGATGCAAACCACCTTTTTGTCGGCACAGATAAAGGAAAGCTTTACAGGATTTCGAATATAAAGTATGCTTATAATTATGAAACGGCCGATGTAAACAGCGCTTATTGTGTGATCTCCACCAAACAGATACCTGTTTATCTGCCAGGCACGACAACGGAAATTTCACAGGTTATAACATCCGTTTCTGTAGATCCAAATAATGACAGCAGGGTCATGATCACCCTTGGCAACTATGGTAATGAGCACTATGTTTTTTATTCAAATAATGCCCTTGCTGAAAACCCGGTATTCATCTCGGCTCAAGGCGACCCCGGTAACGGTGGCCTCCCGCAGGCACCGGCTTATTCTTCACTTTTCGAAATGGATCCTGATAACAACCTGGTCTTTGTCGGAACAGAAAATGGCATTTATGTTACAAATAACATAGGATCTGGCAACCCGACCTGGGTGGCTGAAAACAATAACCTGGGAGGCGTACCGGTATTTATGCTGAAGCAGCAGAATGTCAGAAAAGGCAATGATACGCTGGCTTTTGTGAATATCGACACGACTTATGTCATCTATTACGGGGTCAATAATTATGGGGTGATTTACGGAGCAACATACGGAAGGGGCCTCATCTCACTCGATAATTTCCAGAAGCCGGTAGGCATTTCAGAACCCGGTAAAATTGATAATAAAAATGGTTTCATGATTTACCCGAATCCCGCCGATGACAGGGTGACCGTTGCTTTTGAAACGGTGACAACGGGTAATGTTGAGATCAGAATTTACAATCTCACGGGAAATCTTGTTATAAGTGTCGACCTGGGCATAAGGCCTGAAGGCAGGCATGATGCTATCATTAATATTGCCAACCTGAGTGCAGGCACCTATATCATACGCCTGACGATGGGAGACCAGCGTTCATCTTCAAAATTTATCGTTCAATAATCATCAATTATCAAGGATCTCATTTTCACCTAAATAAAAAGTAAAGAGATGAAAAGAATATTTATAACCACATTGCTCATCAGCCTGATTGGATTACTTAATCTCACAGCTCAGGAACGAATTTACACCCCGGAACTCAAAATTCCGGTAAATGGTGCTGTTGATCAGATGCCCGATGTGGTACTTGACTGGGATGCAGTTACAGGAGGGAATACAGGCATTATTACATACGATATCCAGCTTGATACCGACCCGGCTTTCGCCAACCCGGTGAATTTTCAGACTGAATTCCTTACTGGTTACAAAACATCAATGCTCCTTTTCGGTCAAACTTATTACTGGCACGTGCGTGCCGTCGATGGGAATGATGTATCAGGCTGGTCAGAAACCTGGTCTTTCAGGGTCATCCGCAGAGTAATCCTGAACAAGCCCACTGATGCTTTGGAACAAAACACGGATCTGTTTCTCGTTTGGAATGCTATTACAGGGATTACAGAGTATGATTACCAGTTCGACACAACATACTTCTGGAAGCCGGTTAATTCGGGCCAGAGCGGAATCCTTTACGGAATAGCTGCGCTGGATGAGAACCATGTTTGGATTGTGGGCGCCGGTGGAGTTGTCCTTTTCTTTGACGGAACTTCCTGGGTGGAGCAGGAAAGCAATCTTTCCACAGACCTGTACTGCGTACATTTCCTGGATGCAAACAATGGCTGGGCTGTTGGAAAAAACGGTAAAATCATTCATTACGATGGTACTGCCTGGGTCGCACAAGCCAATGATTCCATAAGGGACCTTAATGGAGTCCATATGTTGGATGCCAACAATGGCTGGGCAGTCGGTAAAGAGGGATACCTGTTTTATTATAATGGCAGCGAATGGTCATTGCAATATGACGCGCCCAAAGACCTGACTAAAGTATTCGCTTTTGATGCGACACATGTCTGGGCCGTCGGGAAAACCGGCTTAGCCGTTTTTTATAACGGCTCATCCTGGTCAGTGCAGGAAACTGGCACTACAAAGGATATTTTCAGCGTGGGCTTTACTTCTGCCGATCATGGATGGGCTGTTGGTAAAAGCGGGCTCCTTCTGGAATTCAATACCGGAACCTGGGAAAAGCTTGAACATAACTTTACAACAAAAGACCTGAATGCAGTTTATTTCACCAGCCCGGATAATGCATGGGCCGTTGGTAAAACCGGTGCTGTTCTCCAATTTGACGGGATCGAATGGTTCAGTCAATCAGGTGGGACGGCCACTACCCTGAACGCAGTTGGCCTGACTGGCTCAATTGGTTTCATTGCTGGTGAAGCCGGCGCCGTGATCAGCTATAATGATGATGCTTTCAGCAGTCCGCTTGCAACTATACAACATGTACCCGGTGATATCATTACTGTTCAAATCAAAGATCTTTTATTCGGCACCCAGTATTTCTGGAGAATGAGAACCAAACATGACCTTGCCATCTCTGAATGGTCAGGGGCACGTTCATTTACCACCATTGCAACGGTGGAACTCGATAAACCCAATGATAATTCAACGGATCTGAACCTTGATGTGCTGCTGAAATGGAAAAAAATTTCAACCCTGGTAAGTTATGAGGTCCATGTTGATGATGACCCTGCCTATGGGTCCCCGATATTTCTTGCTACTACTGAAATCCAGATCAGCGCAGAATTGTTGAAGTTTGGGACACTTTATTACTGGAGGGCCAGGGCTCTTCATGCTTTTGACATTTCCGACTGGTCAGCTTCTTGGACGTTTACCACTGTTAATACTGTTGTGCTGGAAACACCAGCTAATGGGGCTACTGATGTCAAACTTTCCCCTCCTTTGAATTGGAAAGCATTAACAGGCATTGCAGGCTATGAGGTCCAATTTAATGATAATAACACATTTGTTGACCCCATGGTCAGTGCGATCGTACCTGTGGCTGAAAATAGCTTCATCGTGCCGATTGTCCTTGAGAAAGATGCCGAATATTTCTGGCGTGTAAGGGCCATCAATGGTTTGGATACTTCAGGATGGAGCAGTACCTGGTCATTCACCACTTTGCCGCCGGTGGGTATAGGTGAACCCGGCCTTGGTGGAAAACTGGCTGTTTATCCTAATCCGGCTATAAATACAATCTACATCCAGCTTCTGGATAAGCAAAGAATTTCTTTCCAGCTCACTATCACTGATCTGGTGGGAAAAACGGTACTAAAACAGGATATTCGCTTCGATTCAGGAAATAAAACCGTTCCGGTTGATGTTTCTTTCCTCCGGGATGGCATTTATTTGTTTAGAATGTCTGACCAGGAAAGCGTCTTTACCAAAAAACTGGTCATAAAAAGATAAAATTTCTTCAATTAACTCTGACAGGCTGTCCGGAAATGCTCAGGCAGCCTGTTTTTTTATTAACACTGTCAGGTGCTACGCACGCTGACAGGTTAAATGCCGACCTGACAGCGTCGTTAGACCTGTCAGTGTCAATAGCTCAGGCAGCCTGTTTTCTTTTGATTAATTATATCTTTTCCCGAAAGAAAAATTAAGATAAAAGGTAACCAGGAAATTCTGAGCCGGGTTAAAAGCCATAATAGGTATGGCAATCGGGAAGTACTCCACCACCCCGCCAGCTTCAAGGGCGCGGATCTTGCTGTTCAATGCGCCAAACTCAAAATTCAGGCCGGCTTTGGCATAAACGCCAGGGTAAACCTTCAATTCACCGAGCCCATCCGTGAAAGGTGCACGTCCATATATGTATTCGCTGTTATGATAGTAATTGTCGGGATTATATTTCTCTTCTTTTACATAAGTGTAAGTTTCATCCCAGAAATAAAGGTAGACAGGCTTGGCAAAAGCCACAGACAGTCCGCCCATGTATAAAACCCTTAATTCAACGCCTCCCCAGTAAGGCTTGCGGTTTAATAGTTTCTTAAATCCATAGCCGGCCCGGAGAATATAAACATGATTGAGCTTGCCATAAACATAACTCTTCGCGTCATAATAATACGGATTGATTACACGGATCTGCTTGGGATGTTTCATGCTGACAAATTCGATCTCAAAAATACGGGAATTGAAAAAGGTCTTGTTGATCCCTTTCCGGAAATTCGCACCCATTCCTAAAATATGAATTGTCACACCACCTGTTAATTCCTTTTTAAGTAGTACCCTGTCGGCAATACTATCATATCCTTCCAGCTCTTCATCCTGGGAAAAAACATTATTTATCATGACCAGCATGAATAGCATGCAAAAAGATAATATGACCGGGGAATTTTTCATAAAAATTGAAACTACAGAAATCCGCGTATCTCTTTGTAAACTTTACAACGATTATGCCAGAATCTCCGTCTGTCGGCAGAACAAGTGATTAATATCTTTGTTCTATCTGATATTTATGGACTTCACCATAGGCAGGGCAATCCATTGATGACGAGCACGAAGTCATGGCCAGGGCGTATAGTCCTAACGCAATGATAGTAATCAACAGTTTTTTCATAGGTTCAAGGGTGAAATGATGTGGTTTAACAAACCTTTATCGTCACAAAGATAAATTTATTTACTTTTAAAAACATTAAAGATTCAAATATATTGTAAGAAAATAAAACTTTTACCAGAGAAAATTTCCGGGCATTAATAACAAAGAAACCGGCAATATGCAATCAATCAACCCGCAAATAGAAGAAAGCTGGAAGCATGTCCTCCAGGAAGAATTCGATGCACCTTACTTCCAGGGATTAACGGAATTTCTCCGGGAAGAGAAAAAAAAGCACATCATTTATCCTCCCGGTCCACTGATTTTCTCCGCTTTTAACCATACTCCATTCAACCGGGTAAAGGTGGTAATTCTTGGACAGGATCCGTATCATGGCCCCGGGCAGGCACATGGCCTGTGTTTCTCCGTTCCCGATGGGGTGCCTCATCCCCCTTCGCTGGTAAATATATTCAAGGAGATCGAATCCGACCTCGGTATTCCGGTCCCGAAAAGCAGTAACCTCACGAAATGGGCCAGCCAGGGAGTATTGCTTGTCAATGCGATCCTGACTGTCAGGGCCAACGAGCCCACCTCCCACCAGAATAAAGGCTGGGAAACATTTACCAATGCAGTCATCAGGAATCTGAGCGAAAAAAGGAAAAACCTGGTCTTTCTGTTATGGGGAAACTATGCCCAGGCAAAAGAAAGCCTGATCGACAGCGGCAGGCATTATATCCTGAAAGCAGCCCACCCCTCTCCTCTATCTGCAAACAGGGGATTTTTCGGTTGCAGGCATTTTTCCCGTACCAACCAGATCCTTTCGGAACAGGGAGTGAATGAGATTGATTGGAGCCTGGAGTGATTATTAATCAGAATTAACTACCATGAAAGAGCTCGTTTTCGCTACAAATAATCCTCATAAACTTAAGGAAATCAGGGAAATCATTGGCAATAAATTCCAGATTCTCAACCTTGTCGATATAGGATGCAATGAGGAGATCCCGGAAGATGCCGCGACACTTGAGGGGAATGCATCCCTCAAGTCATGGTATGTCTGGAATAAATACGGGAAGGATTGCTTTGCAGATGACACCGGGCTGGAGATAGAAACACTGGAAGGAAAGCCGGGCGTTAAATCGGCCAGGTATGCCGGAGAAGATTGTATCCCGGCGAACAATATACTCAAGGTTCTGGATGAACTGGAAGGTAAGATTGATCGTAAGGCGAGGTTCCGGACTGTGATATCATTAATAATCAATGGCATAGAAGTGCAGTTCGAGGGAACCGTGGAAGGCACTATTCTTCATGAAAAGCGGGGAAAAGAAGGGTTTGGTTACGATCCCGTTTTTTTACCTGATGGATTTAACCTGAGCTTTGCAGAAATGTCCCCGGAAGAAAAAAACAATATCAGCCATCGTGCGCGGGCTACCCAGAAGCTTATCGATCATTTAAAGCGTTCATCACAGCTTCCGAAAACAAATCCTGCAGGCTGATCCCTGCCCTGAGCGCCTGCTGCGGCACAATGCTCAGTTCCGATAAACCGGGAACAGTATTTACTTCCAGAAAGTATAATTCCTTATCATTCAAAATAAAATCGAACCTGACAATTCCTTTGCAATTCAGCAATTTGTATAACTTTAACGATGTATCGCTGATCATCCGGGCTATTTCACCCGGCACATCTGCAGGGGTGACCTCATCAGACATTCCCTCGTACTTCGCCTCATAATCAAAGAATTCCTTTTTGCTGAGAATCTCGGTTATAGGCAAAGTCCTGATCGCCCCCTTATATTTGATCGTGCCGCAGGATAATTCACGGCCGGGGATGTGCTCTTCCAGCAAGACCCGGCTATCCTCATGGAATGCCAGCGTTAATGCGGGAATTAATTCCTCCCGCTTTTTCACCTTGGATGTCCCCACGCTGGAACCTCCGCAGTTCGGTTTAACAAAAAAGGGAAGGCTGATCCGCTTTAGGATTTCATCTTCACTGATCTTTTCATTTTTATTCAGAACTATAGACCTGGATATTTTCACACCGAAACTGCTCACATAGTGATTGCAGAAAAATTTATCGAAAGTCAGGGCTGAAGTGGCCTGATCGCAGGAAGTATAAGGGATACCAAGCAGGTCAAAATACCCCTGGATCTTGCCATCTTCCCCGGGCGTTCCGTGAATGGCCACGAAAACTGCGTCAAATGAAAGCGCTCTCCCGGGCAGGCTAACAGAAAAATCCTCTTTATTTACAGGGAAAACAGTTCCGTCATTGTCGTGGCAAAACCAGTTCCTTCCTCTGATAACTATAATGAAACACTCGAATTTCGCGCTGTCGAGGTGTTTTTTCACAACACCGGCACTCTTGATCGAAATTTCATATTCACCGGAGTCGCCTCCGGCTATGATTGCAATTTTCTGCTTCATCTTTCAGGTGGTTTATCAGTCAGGAGATCACACAATAAAATTCATATCTTTGTCGCTTTAAACGCAATAACAGGTAAGTTTTACGTTATAATAAGTCTAACCAGGTCCATACCTGTCCGGGATAAAATTAGTAAAAATGAGCTTCCTCGGTTTTCTCTTTAAAAAGAATTTTTATATCCACCTGGGGATATCAGTTATTCTTACGTTCATTCTGTTACTGATTGTGATCGGTTTGCTCAAAACCTATACACGGCATGGTGAGGCTTATGTTGTGCCAGACCTGGAAGGATTAACGCTTGACCAACTGCATGAAAATGAAGCGACCCGGGCTTTTCATTTCCTTGTAACTGATTCTGTATACGACAACAGCCTTATCCCCGGTTCAGTAATTAAGCAGAATCCCTCTGCCGGGTCGAAAGCAAAAGAAGGAAGAACCGTTTATATGACTGTGGTTTCCTATACGCCTAAAATGAGCATCATGCCGGAGTTGAAAGATTTAACTGTCAGGCAGGCAGTCACGACATTAAGGACTAGCGGTTTAAAAATCAGGAGATTATTGTTCACACCTTATTTTGCCGGGAATTCGGTACTTGGACAATATTTCAATGGTGACACCCTCATTGCAGGCACCGAAATCCTTGAAGGAAGTGAAATTGATCTGCTGGTAGGGCTGAGTGAAAACCAAAGATCAAGGGTTCCGTTTGTTGTAGGGCTTACCCGCGATGAAGCCAGCGGGTCCCTTCAAATGGCTTCTTTTAATGCCGGGAGGATGCATTACTTTGACCAGGCAAATCCTATTCACAGCAGGGTTTACCGGCAATATCCCCCGTGGAATATCGAAATGCTTCCAGGTGACTCCATCACCTTGTATCTCCGGTCTGATTTAACATTCAACTTTGATTCCCTCTTAAGATCAAATAATCCTGATACAGCTGTCATAGTGGACCAGCCGATAGATCTTGATGAGAATTCAGATGAACTTGAAGAAGAATAATGAAGAAAATCATTCTTTTTATCATCATTATAGCCGGTATCCGGCTGAATCCCATTGCCCAGGAAGTGGTCTCGGGTCTATTTGAAAATCCGGTCATCCGGGCAGAATATGAAAGGCTGCAATCAGGGCCCGGCATCAGAAACAACAGTGAAGAAGAGGCATCCGTCCATCTTCCGTTTTTCGATGATTTCTCCCAAACATGGATTTACCCTGACAATTCCCGCTGGATGGATGAAGAAGTTTATGTCAACTCCAACTTCGGATACCGGTCAGTCAATGTGGGTGTGGCTACCCTCGATGCCATCAGCGGCAAAGGTAAATTACATGCCAATGCCAGCCAGTTCCCGTTCCAGGCAGATTCCCTCACCTCAAGGCCGATCAGGCTGGATTCCATCTTCAATCCTGTACCCCGGAATACCACCCTGGCCGATTCAATTTATCTCAGCTTCTTCTATCAGCCGCAAGGCAGGGCAAACCCGCCGGAAGGCCCTGACTCGCTGATCCTGCAATTTGGCTATTTTACCGGTGACTCTGTTTTCACAAATACGTATGATTCTATCTGGGTGCCACTGAGTGATTATATCCATCTGGGTGATACTATTTTCCCTGGTGACACTGTTTACAGCCCGTTCGGGCTTTGCGGAAACGGGCTTTTCGTTATCGCCGGTGATTATTATTTTTATGAAGATATGATCCAGCTGCCTTGCGATTCGATCTTCAGCCCTGAATTTAAATGGAAACGGGTCTGGAGTTCCAGCGGAATGACTCTGGCAGAATTTTACCAGGAATATGGCACTTACAGCAGGCAGGTCATGATCCCTATTCTTGACAGCGTCAAATATTTCAGGAAAGATTTCCAGTTCAGGTTTATCAATATTGCAAGCCTGGCCAGCGATTTCAATGCGAGCTGGAGGAGCAACTGCGACCAGTGGAATGTCGACTACGTCTACCTCAATATGGGAAGATCCTACAAAGACACGGTTTACCGTGATGTGACCTTTGCGGAACGCGCCCCTTCCTTATTGAAGAATTATGAGTCGATGCCTTTCAGCCAATATGTCAACAACCCCACCAATGAAATGAAAGAGAACCTGGATCTGCTGATCACCAATCTCGATTCGACCATCTTCAATTCTACTTATTATTATGTGGTTTACCAGGTTGACGGCCCTTTCCAGTATCTATACCCGGGCGGGAACTGCAATCTCTTCCCTTTCAACCTAAACGGTTATCAGAATTGCATTTCCTGTGCAGCACACGCCTGCCCACCGGTGAACTTTATATTCCCCACGTTATCCTCCACAGACAGCGCTGAATTCGAAGTTAGGCATTATATTATCGGTGATATTACCCCAACCGATACGGTGGGTGATACACTGACCTTCAGGCAAAAATTCTTTAATTATTATGCTTATGATGACGGCACTCCCGAAGAGGGTTACGGGTTGACACCGGCAGGATCCAAATTAGCTTACCGTTTTAAGCTGAACATGAAAGACACACTCAGGGCGGTTCAGATGTTTTTTAACCATACACTGAATGATGCCAACGCAGATTTTTTTAACATAATGGTCTGGCAGGACGAAAACGGGAAACCGGGAAATGTGCTTTATTCCCAGCTTAACGAGAAAGTGGAATTTTCCTCCGGCCTGCTTGGCTTTCATACCTATATGCTTGATGAGCCGCTGCCTGTGAACGGAACATTCTATATTGGCTGGGAACAACAGACCGGGAATAACCTGAACCTTGGCTTTGACCGTTATAATAACGCGCAACAGAACATCTTCTACAACTCCACAGGTCAGTGGTTCCAGTCGACTTACCAGGGAGCGCTGTTAATGCGTCCGGTTTTGGGTAAGGCATTCCAGGTTTCAGGGTTAGATGAACCCACTTATGATGCAGGGTCTATAATCCCCTACCCCAATCCTTTAAACGGCAGCCGGATCAATTTCAGATGCACGGGGAAATATGAAAATACTACCGAAACCGGCAATTTCAGTGTCTCAATCCACAGCCTTCCGGGTGAAGAATTATTCTCCGGATCCTTTCGTCAATCAATCGATATCCCCCGGTTCAGTCCGGGTCTCTATATCATCTCTGTAAGGGACGAGAATGGACAGATCATTTCTGTTTCCAAGCTGATAAAAAATTAATCCAGATGTCTGCTGACCTCCCGGAAATGAATGAAGACCAGGAGGTGCTGGAAGAAAGCCAGGACCTTTACGAACATTATCGCTTTGTAGCCGATAAGGGACAGGGGCTGCTGCGTATCGACAAATTCCTGATGCTCCGCATTGAAAATGCCACACGAAATAAGATCCAGCAAGCGGCCCATGCCGGCAACATACTGGTGAACGGCCTTCCGGTCAAACCCAACTACCGGGTAAAACCGTTGGATGTGATCTCCATCGTTCTTTCACATCCTCCCAGGGAAATTGAGATCATCGCTGAAAATATCCCGGTGGAGATATTATACGAAGACAGCGACTTGCTGGTGGTTAACAAACAGGCAGGAATGGTCGTGCATCCGGCTTACGGGAATTATACGGGCACACTGGTCAATGCCCTGGCTTTCCATCTCCAGGAGATCTCGCCGGACAAAGAACCTGGCCGGACCCCTTTCCTGGTTCACCGGATTGATAAGGACACCTCGGGGGTGATGATTGCAGCCAAGAACGAACTTGCCCAGGCCAGGCTGGCGGCACAGTTCTTTCATCACACGATCGACCGGCATTATCTTGCACTGGTCTGGGGTGATTTTGAAGATGATAAGGGCACCATTACCGGTCATATCGGGCGAAGCATCCGCGACCGCAAGGTTTTTGCCGTATTTTCAGATGGTAGCCAGGGCAGGCATGCCGTGACACATTACACTGTTATCGAAAGATTCGGATATGTGACTTTGCTGGACTGCAAGCTCGAAACCGGCCGTACACACCAGATCCGGGTACATTTCCAGCATATCCGGCATCCCCTTTTTGGCGATGAAACTTATGGGGGCAATGTGATCCTGAAAGGCACCACCTTCACAAAATATAAGCAATTCGTGAATAACTGCTTTGCGATCCTCCCACGCCAGGCCCTGCATGCACGCTTACTAGCCTTTATCCACCCCACTACCAAACAATGGATCCAGTTTGAGTCCGAACCGCCCGAAGATATGGCTACGGTGATTGAGAGGTGGAGGCGGTACAGGAAAGAATAATTCCAAATTCCAAATTCCAAATTCCAAATTGCTGACTGCTGACTGTTGACTGCTGACTTAATTTCCTGCCCTCTTTGCTTCATTCCAGAAAGCATCCATTTCCTCCAGCGACATCTGGTGAAGGGCCTTGCCCGTGTTCCTGGCACCTTTCTCAACATATTGAAACCTCTTGATGAATTTTCTGTTAGTCCGTTCAAGGGCATCTTCAGGATTGATATCGATAAAACGGGCATAATTGACCAGAGCAAATAACAGGTCGCCAAATTCCATCTCAAGCTTTTGCTTGTCAAAATCTTCTTCAGCACATTCGACTTCTCTTCTGAACTCGTGCATTTCCTCAACTACCTTATCCCATACCTGCGAGATTTTATCCCAGTCGAAACCGACACCGCCGGCCTTTTCCTGGATGCGGTAAGCTTTAACCAGTGCAGGAAGTGAATGAGGAACACCCCCCAACACTGACTCACGGCCTTCTGTCATTTTGATTTTCTCCCAGTTGTCCCTGACCTCGCCTGCATTTTTCACCTGCACATTGCCGTATATATGAGGGTGCCGCCTGATCAGTTTCTCACATATCGAGTCAAGTACATCCCTGATATCAAACGCATTCTTTTCACTTCCAATTTTCGCGTAAAAAACGATATGCAGCATCAGGTCGCCAAGTTCATTTTTGATTCCATCCGGGTCCTTTTCCATGATTGAATCTGACAGCTCATAAGTTTCCTCCAATGTCAGGTGCCGGAGGCTGTCGAAAGTCTGCTCACGATCCCAGGGGCATTTCTCCCTTAATTCATCCATAATATTGAGAAGGTTTGCAAAAGATTGTATCCGGGGATCCATAAATCTTATTTTACGCAAAAGTAAGGTTAAATGACCTATGGGTTTACCTTTAACTGGATTGTATTTTACTAATTTTGTCCACACCTTTATTCTCGGAGTTATTTCATGGTCAGTCCCTGTCATGCATAAGCTATTCAGAACATTACCCGGTGGTTTTACCCTGCGGGGCACAATCGGGCTTTTGGTTCTGTTCTTTTTGGCAGGTCCTGTCAATGCACAACAAGAATTCCGTCACAAGCTCCGGAGTCATGGCATTGTATTGGAAGGCAGGGTTTACTATGGCTGGACACTTGACCATCATATTGAAATAACGCCTTATAAACGGCACTACCCTGCTTATGAAATAAGCGTTCTCAAGGCCACTTATGGCCGCACACGTTGGGAATACATGTACAATTATCCTCTGATCGGGATTTCATATTGGTATTCCGACCTTGGTCGCACCAAGCCCCTGGGGGCGGCTCATGCAATTTTCCCCTACATTAATTTTCCATTACTACAGAAGAAAGGATTTAATGTCTATTTCCGGCTTGGTGTGGGCATCGGTTACCTTACCCAAAAATACGACCGCTATGATAATTTCGAGAACCTGGCCATTGGCTCTCATCTCAATGGCGCCGTCAATCTTCTTCTTGAAGCCCGCCTGCGATTGGGCAAAAGGTTCATGGCAGCCGGGGGAGTATCGTTAATGCATTTTTCCAATGGGGCCATCAAACAACCAAACTATGGCCTGAATATGCCCGGGGTTAGCTTTTCCCTGGCCTACAGGCTGAGCCGGGAAAACCCTTATCAGAGGCAGAAACTGCTTCCGGAACTCGTCCCCTTTGAATTCGATGGAAAGAAGTTTCTTCAACTCGACTTGAATGCAGGATTCGGTATCAAAGACTTACATGCCACTCTTGGTAATGGGAACCAATATGTTGTGGCTGTGGTTTATGGTAACCTGCTCTGGCCTGTGCGTTTCAAGAGCAGAATCGGTTTTGGCTTCGATATCTCGTATGATGGTTCGGATGAGAAACTGCTTGAAGTCAGGGGTAACGTTCCAAAACACCGGATCAATATTGTCAAAACCGGCGTGACAGGAAGCTATGAGCTTGCTTTCTCCAGGATGGCAATTATGATGAACCTGGGTATAAATATTTCAGGTGCCGATAAAAGCGATGGTTATGTCTATGAAAAGCTTGCCCTCCGCTACAGGATTACAAAAAACCTTTTCGGCAGCCTTACGCTGAAAGCTTATTATGGCAAGGCCGATTATATCACATTCGGATTGGGTTACAGGATACCTGTCAAATATTACTGATAAAGAAAAGATGAAGATGAAAAGACTGATCAAATTATTTTTCACTGTAATGGCGCTATTACTTACCCAATGTAGCAAAGATGATGGCATATGCGTCAGTTCAACCGGGAAAACTATCACGCAGGATCGCACAGGTCTTCCGTATCATTATGTTGAAGTTTACGATAACATCAATCTTATTCTGACCCAGGATAGCGCCTTTACCGGCATAAAAGTGGAAGCCGGTGAGAATCTCATTGATGGCATCACAACTGAGATTGACAGCGGGAAGCTCGTGCTTAGGAATTGTAATTCATGTAACTGGCTGCGGAGCTTCGAAGTACCGGTGAATGTTTACCTGACATTTACCCAACTGGACACCCTTATTTTTCGTGCAGCCGGAAAAATTACCTGCACCAATGAATGGACGAATGATTCCGTCTATTTTGATGTGATCGGGGGAGGAGGACAAATTGACCTGAAACTGAATGTATTTAAATCTTATTTATCTGTCCTGTACGGAACAGTTACCGTCAATGTCACAGGGTTTTCGCAGGTCACCTTCATTTCAAGCCAGGGATATGGCCCCTTTCACGCTGAAAATCTTTACTCAATGTATACTTACATTTACACTTACAGCCCGAATGATGTGTTTGTTTATGCCAAGAATGAGCTGGGCGCAGAGATCGGCAATATCGGCAACGTTTATTACCGTGGCGACCCGCCGGAAGTTAGCACCAACATTACTGGTGAAGGGAAGCTTATTAAACTATGAGTAGGCTGTTGACAGTTGACAGTTGACAGTTGGCAGGATTATTAAACTGCTTACTTCTAACTGTCAACTGTCAACTGTCAACTGTCAACTGTCAACTTCTTAATGCCTGTGCGCAAGGTAATCTGCTACACCCTCGGCAGTGGCCTTCATGGCTGTCTCACCTGCGTGCCAGTTGGCCGGGCAAACCTCGCCATTTTCTTCGAAGAACTGAAGTGCATCGACCATGCGGAGAGCTTCGTCAATGCTGCGGCCAAGCGGCAGGTCGTTGACCAATTGGTGACGCACTACACCCTGCTTATCGATCAGAAATAATCCACGGTAAGCTACGGCTTCACCTTCGAAATCCAACTCGCCATCTTCCGTATAATCATATTCACCGGCAAGCACATCATAGTTTTCCGAGATGGTTTTGGAAAGATCAGATACCAATGGGAAAGTAACACCTTTTATGCCGCCATCTTTCAACTCAGTATTCAGCCATGCCCAGTGAGAAAATTTACTATCTATCGAACATCCGACCACTGCTACATTTCTTTGCTCAAACTCTGCAAGTTTATCCTGGAATGCCAGGATCTCAGTCGGGCACACAAAAGTAAAATCCAAAGGGTAAAAAAAGAAAACAACATATTTTTTCCCAATGAATTGTTCAAGGGAAAATTTCCCGACAAATTCACCACCATTTATCACGGCGTCAGCTTCGAATAACGGAGCCTTTTTACCAACTAAAACTGCCATACAATATTAATTTTAAGTTTTAAATTTTAAATTTTAAGTTAATTCTGTATTCTATATTCTGTCTTCTAATAAATTACAAAGGTAATCCATTCCTCCAGATATTCAACAACTCACATAATCTCCCTGATATCAAAGATCAGCATTTTATCATCGAGGAAATCGTACAGGGTCATTTTACGCAGCTGATAATAATTTACCCAGTAACTGCGAAGGGCTGAATAATAACCTTTCCGGGCATTATCATTGTCGATCTGCGCATTGTTGAGTTCGAGCACGTCATTAACCTGGCCGATCATGTAACGTTTCTGAGTCACATCGTATCTTTTCTGTGCCACCGTATCGGCTTTGGCCGCAATAAACAGCTGATTCTTCTGCATATTAAACTGCATAACGGTCAGAAATACATTTTGTTCAAAATCTATAATTTCCTGCTCAACAGATGTTTGTTCAAGTTCGAAGTTTGATTCCGCTACCCTGATTTGTCCTCTTGCCTTCCCCCAATCGAGGATAGGTATGTTCATTCCGACATTCAGCTGCTGCTGATCTACAGGGTTCTTGTATACATTGGATAATAATCCGGTACTTTGCGTCAGTCCGTATTCAACGTAAAGGTCTGCATCAAACCTTCCGTTCATTTTAGCTCTTCTGACATCGCTTTCAGCAGTGATCAGCCGTTCCTGGAAGTCTATTGAAGCAGCGGTGTTTCTTCTGGCTTCATCCAATGCTTTTGCTGCACTGATCATATCATACCGGGTTTCCGCCGGCGGCAATAGTTTAATTGCACCGGCATCTTTTATCCTCAGATAAGACTTGAGGCGGAACAACATATTCTCATAATCAAGGCTTGCATTATCCACTGAAGCTTTCGCCCTGAGAAAGTTGAGCTCAAGTTGCAAGAGGTCGTTTTCAGCAATCTTTCCCAGTTGGTACCTCCCCCGGGCGATCTTGTAAAGGGTATCATAATTGTTCAGGTTCTTTTCGGCAATTAACTTCTCGATCTGCGCCAGTAACAAATTAAAAAAATGATTGATCGTCGTGATAGAAACCTGCTCAACATCTTCCATATACTGCCGTTTGGCTTTCTCATACTTGAGCGGCTCCAGTTGCTTCGCCCAGCGGTATTCGTTATACTGGAAAACAGGCTGGCGATATCCTATGATTATTGGTGTCGATTGATAATTGGAGTACGTGCTGTCCGGATAAAAATTATCCAAACGTTGAAGCCGTGATTCAAGGAAAACTGACCCACCGGTGAAACCGATTTTCTGATTAATCGTCATCCCGGCTGAATAATTGCCAAGCGTGTTATATTGGAAGATATCCGGTCCGTCCGGGACGGAAATCGTACGGAATGAACGGCTGAAACTGGGAAGATTAGCATCCAGATTAACGGAAGGGAGATAGTCGGCTTTGAAAGAGCGATACTGCCAATAGTTAATCCTGAAACGATGCTTGGCGATCATGGCATCTGAAGATTTAGTCTGGGCAATGGCCAGGGCATCGCTGAGGTTCAGCACCAGGGTGTCATTCTGGGAAAATGCAGATGACAGGTTGATCATCAGGACAAAAGCAACAGAAAAAATGATCTTTGACCTCTTGATGGAATATGATTTTATTCTATTCATATCTTAAAGATTCAACCGGATCCTGGTCCGAGGCCCTTTTTGCCGGCATGTATCCGAAGAGGATTCCTATAAAAGCTGAAACCCCGAATGATACCACGATTGATATCGGTTTGACTATCGTCAGGATCCCTGTGGTGCGGTGGATCATTATGGCAAAAATGACGCCAAGGGCAATGCCGATCACCCCGCCGGAGATGCTGATGATGATGGCTTCAGAAAGAAACTGGAAAATGACATCTCTCCGGGTAGCCCCTGATGCCCGGCGGATGCCGATCTCTTTGGTCCGTTCCATGACTGACGCCAGCATGATGTTCATGATGCCAATGCCCCCTACTACCAATGAAATACCTGCAATGAAACCCAGGACGATGTTGAAAATGTCTTTTGTTTTTTGTTCCTGTTTAAGTAATAACTCAGGAACACTAATCTGAAAATCATCAACCTGCTGATGCCGCCTTTTCAGCATGGCTGTAAGGGCTTTTGTGGTAGCATCCAGGTATTTGCTGTCGGACACCTGTACCACGACCTTATCCAGCTGGTTATAATTGTCATCCATTGAACCCGAAGAACTGCTTGAAAAGGAAGCCATGCCTCCATCTATAAACATCATCGAACTCCCCCCCTGCCGCAGCGAGGCATCATTTACATAAGCACGGTCCCTGTACCTGAGCAGTACCGTGTGGATGGGCGCATAGATATGGTCATTGTAATCACTGATGCCAATGTCTTTTGATTCATCAACCTGGAAAGCCCGGTTTTCTAATACACCGATCACGGTAAGCCAGATCCCGCCACATTTGATGGTTTTACCCAATGGGTCTTCCTGTGAGAAGAACCTTGATTTTACGCTGGGGCCGATAATACAAACCGGGCTGCCTGATATTACCTGCTGTTCCTGGAAATACTGTCCCGCAAATAGTTTCAGGTTATAAACTTCGAAAAAATCGTTGGTCACCCCGATCAACTTGGCTGCTGAACGTTTGCCGCCTTTAATAATGAAAGAGTCATAACTAACTTCAGCACTGACCCTCGTGACGGTCGGAATAATGTCTTTTATGCTTTCAGCGTCTTCCAGGGTAAGGCCAGGGGAATATTTTTTCTGCATCTTCTGCCCGCTGCTTTCTTCAGCTGATCCTCCCCCACTTTTACCGTTCAGTTCGAGCAGTGGGGTGACGACGATGTTGTTCACCCCGACCAGTTTGATCTGGTCGAGGATTTCTTTCCTGGCGCCATTTCCAATGGCCATCATGGAGATTACTGCTGCTACCCCAAATATGACGCCCAGTGCGGTGAGCATTGATCTGAAACGGTTGGCGATCACTGCTTCCACCGCAATATTGAGCGAGTGGAAATAACGCTGGTAGGTTGTTTTCCGGATATTTTTCATCTTAATGGCTAATGGGCCTTGTCGCTTTCCTGGCGGAATTTCCCGATCACCTCGGGATCAAGCCTGATTAGCTTGCTCTTCTCCGCATCTGTCGGGGGAACCAGGTAGACCTCTTCACCCGCCTCCAGCCCGGCCCTGATAATCACTTCATTTTCATTAGAAAGGCCCGGAATAACCTGTTTGCGTGAATTTCCAACATAAACATAGCTCATACTATCATTCGATTGCACGCAATCAAGCGGAATAAAAAGTACGCTGTCGACACTCGACGTCAGGACCTCATTCTTGGTCGTCATCGCTGGTCTGAGAATTGAGTCAAATTCGTTCACTTCAATACTGACCTCAAAGACTTTGGCGTTTGAATTCGGCAGTTGCTGCCCGATGTTAGCCACTTCAGTCACAGTCCCGGTAAATTTCTTGTCGGGAAACGCGTCTACACCTATGCGTACCTCCTGGTTGACCTTGACTTTGCTGATATCAATCTCGTTCACATAAGTCTTGGATTTCATTTCTTTGAGATTGGGAAGTTCGGCAACAATCGGATCCCAGACACTGATTTGTGATCCAATCCCCTGCTTCTGGCCATCCCAGCCCCGGCGATAGATCACCATGCCTGATTTAGGAGCAAATATGGTAAACTCGTTCAGCAACGCCACCATCTTGGCATAATCCGACTGGACTTTCTTCTTGGAAGTATTGATCTCCTGCATGTCAGCCTCGGACTTCCTGAGCTTTACTTCGTAATTTTCGACAGCTTGTTCATAATTCCGCTGGGCTCTTTCGAGTTCAATCTTTGCCTGTCGCTGCGTTGCCGGCGGTTCATAGATCGACTGGTCGACCACGATCTGTTTCTCTTCGAGGGCATACTTCAGGTTAACCAGGTTATCCCTGTTCGTTCTAAGCTCAAGGGTCGTATCTAGCTGGGTTTTGGTAAACTGGGTTTCCAGTTTCTCTATCTCAAGCTCCTGGTCTTTCATCTTATTCACCAGTTCGGTGCGGTCCAGCGTGGCAATGTATTCTCCCGAATCGACCACTGTTCCGTCCGGGATAATATCTTCGATCTTGATCTGCCAGATGCGGAAATCACGCAGGTTAACAGGACCGTTAATCTTTTCTGAGCTTTTAGCCTCCAGTTCCCCCGTTGTCGTAACCGTTACATCAAATTTACCAAATTTAACAGGGACCTTAACCGTCGTTTCTTTATCCGGGCCGCTTCCGGCGACCATCCAGATGATGACTATCAATAATACGGCGGCCAGGCTGATCAGATAAATCTTACTTTTTTTCATAATGGCCAGTGTTGATATGACTATGTTATTTAAGGAATTCCTGGATGATCTTTTCTATGGTAAATCCTTCGGCTTCTGCCTTATAGTTCCTGACAATCCGGTGGCGCAGGATGGAGGTGGCGATTGCCTTTACATCTTCGATATCAGGAGAATATTTTCCCTGAATGGCGGCATGGCATTTCGCCCCGATGATGAGGTATTGCGATGCTCTCGGACCAGCCCCCCAGGTGATGAAATCATTAGCCAGTGCATGGGCCGCCGGAGTGCCCGGGCGCGTTTTAGCTGACAATGAAACTGCATATTTATAAACATTGTCCGGTACCGGGATCCTGCGGATAAGCCCCTGGAAGAACAGGATCTCTTCGGCGCTGAGCACTACCTTCAAATCTACCTGCTTATCCTGTGTGGTGCTCTTTACAACTTCAATTTCCTGGTCAAATGAAGGATAATCCAGCCAGATGTTGAACATAAAGCGGTCGAGTTGTGCTTCGGGCAATGGATAGGTACCTTCTTGTTCAATCGGGTTCTGGGTTGCCAGCACAAAAAAGGGATCGGAAAGCTTGTAGTTCTTGCCGGCAACGGTAATTGCCTTCTCCTGCATGGCCTCAAGCAAAGCTGATTGGGTTTTGGGTGGCGTCCGGTTTATCTCATCCGCAAGGATAATGTTGGCAAAAACAGGACCATGTATGAATTTGAATTTCCTCTCTTCATCCAGGATCTCAGTACCGATGATATCCGAAGGCATCAGATCGGGTGTAAACTGGATCCGGCTGTATTTTAACCCGAGTGCTTGTGAGATCGTGTTGACCATTAAGGTTTTGGCGAGGCCCGGAACACCGACAAGCAATCCATGACCACGACTGAATATAGAGATCAGTACTTTTTTGACAACCTCATCCTGCCCGACAATAACCTTGGCTATCTCCGCCTTCAGGGTGGAATATTTTTCTACAAAAACATCAACGGCTTCAACATCAGATTTATACGATATCATTGAAATATATTTATCCTGGATTGTTTGATAACTAATATTTTATGGATTGAGATAATTTGCTTATTAATTATCCACAGGGAAAAAATTATAATTGAATCCACAGTTTTTATAATCATCGATCACCATGATATATGCATTATCGACGTTTTTATTCACCCACCCCATAAGCTTTTGTTGCTTTTTGTACTGTAAGGCCAATTCCTGTAAATAACTGTAATCATCGGTTAAGTTAGCCCGGTGAGGCTCGGTTCTCGCTTGAAGTTTCACCAGCCTGAAGGCTTCTTTTCCATCTTCAGTCTGGGTGGGTACCGGGGAAGATATCTGGCCGACCTCGAGCTTGTTAATGACAAATGAAACCTGGGGTTCCAGTTGGTCCATTTCAAACCAGGTAGTCCCGGTGTATGGATTGATGATATATCCACCGCCGGACTTTCCGGGGTCATCAGAATATTTTATCGCAGCGTCTTCAAAAGTGATTTCGCCGTCACGGATTTGTACCAGTACGCTATCCAATTTATTTCTGGCGTTTTCCAGGTCGATGGGTGAAGGTTTGGTCTGCAGGAGAATATGACGGGTATTGATATAATCTCCTTTTCTTTCAATGAGTTGGATGATATGGAAACCTGCCTTGGTTTCAACAATTTCTGATATTTCGCCTTCTTTCAACTTAAAAGCCACAGCTTCAAATTCGGGATATAACTCTCCCCGGCCAAAGAAACCGATCTCTCCTCCTTTGGCGGCAGATCCGGGATCATCAGAATAAAGGATGGCCAGGGTCGCGAAATTTTCCCCTTCAACCACTCTTCTTCTCAGATCCCTTAATTTCTCCTTGATCATCACTTTTTGCTCTAAACTTACAGGCGGGATTTTGATGATCTGCCTCATCTCAACCTGGGCACTTATAAGAGGGATACTGTCAGTAGGGATATTCCGGTAAAATTCCTTAACCTCGCTGGGTGTGACAAAAACATTCTTTGTGATGCTGGTCTGAACCTCCTGCACCAGCATATTGTTTTTGACCAGATCACGGAATTCCTCTTTAATCTCTATTATCGATTTTCCGTAATACTCTTCCAGTTTTTCCTGGGAACCGAACTGGGAGATGAAATACCGGAGACGCTGGTCAAGGGATTGCTCTACTTCGCTGTCGGATACCTGCACGCTGTCGAGCTCTGCCTGGTTCAGCAATAGATTCTCCAAAAGCATATTTTCAAGGATCTGGCATTTGACCGAACGTGCAGAACCCTCAATAGTTCCCTGCATCTTGGCTTGTAAATATTGTGCTTCAACCTCAGACTCCAGGACCATATTCTGTCCAACTACGGCAATGATCCGGTCGACCACTTTTTCCTGCGCCTGGAGTTTACCCAGCAATAAAAACAGGACGATAAGGTAAAGGAACCTGTAATTAAAAAGCAGTATATTCTTATCTCTCATAAATGGGTCCGTTAGAAATTAAAACAACCGTGGAGCTTATTTATTGTTTGATTCAAAGATTAATAGATCTTCGCTTTATCATCCTTAAATGCCTGGTCGATAAACTCCTGCCTTTTCATTTCAATCAGGTTTATTTTTCTGCCGTTCAGGATAATGTTCCTGATCTTTTCCCTTTCAAACTCAATGGGGGAGATGCTGTCGGCGGTTTTAAAATCATTGATCCTCACAAGGTAAATATAAACGGAATCCTCAGCTTCGGCATAATTCGTCCTGCGCAGGAAAAGGGCCTGATTATCAACCTCAAGCGGCATTTCATCGAGTAAATCACTCATAGAAACCCACTCCCTGGCAAACCAGTAATCGGTGGCATTCTTTTCTGCATATCCGGCCAACTCTAATACATTCCCGGATTCAGGTGATTTAAGCAGCTTGCGGAATTCTCTCAGGTGCCTTGATCTTTTATTAATTTTAACAAAATCAAACTTTACGATATTTCCCTTCAACTCAAACTGGCTGCGGTTCTCCGAGTAATACGCCTCGATTTGCTCTGGTGTAACATTAGTATCCAGATATTGACTGACCAGTTTTTGCTCCAGGGTAAAAAGAAGCAGGGAATTCCGGTATTCATCCAATTGCTTGGAAAAATCCTGTTCGTCGGATTTAAGGCTTTCCTTGGCTTTTTGGGTGAGTATCTCCTGTTGTATCCATTTAGTAATATAATTCTCAGCCAGGGTTATGCTGTCACGCTCTGAGAGGCCATCAGGTATCCGGTCCGCCAACTCTGAAATACGCAGGTATTTGTCATTTGCCCTGGCAACAATGCGATCCTCCGGTTCCGACTGGAACAGGTTTGTACAGGCACTTAAAACAACCAATAGGAACAGGATCGGCTTTTTCAATTCAAAGGGCTTTTTATTTTAATGTCGACAGAACATCTTCATAGATGATTACATTATATTTAGCTCTGAGTTCCCTGACCCATTGCTCTTCGAGAAAGGTCTGATAGTCGGCTGTCACGAGCCCCCTTGCTTCCTGCAGGATCTTCGGCTCTGGTTTCAGCACTTCGTACCCATAAACAAAAGAAGGACCTGAAGGTGAATCCACTATTGGTGAAAGTCCGGCTTTCCATTTGACCTTATCTACCACTGGTGAATCGCTCATGGAAAAATGAGCCGTTTCCACAAGAATATTAAGGGTAGTATCAGTATTAAAGTAATTCAAAACCTCTTCCGGAGTTTTACCGGTGGAAAACATATTCCTGACCTCATCCGTGTTAACCTGGGCCGGTTTGAGGATAGTCACGACCGTAGCATGGAAACGCTTATCCCACATGTATTTTCCCGGGTTGGCAGCAAAGAATTCAGCCAGGCCGGCTGTATCCTTAACAGCTTTCGACCAGACATTCTTATCTGTCAGGTCAAATAAAAGGATACCATCATGATATTCCTGCACCAGCATCCGGAAATCGGGATATTTTCCTTCCAGCTTACTGTCTTCATAAGCAACGCATTTATCAACGACGAATGTATTGTACGTTTCATTGAAGAATGCCGGAATATCTGTAATCCTTTTTGTTTGTTTCATGGCAATGTATTGCGCCAGGTCATGCTGGGTGTATTTTACATCTCTCAGGGAAAACACAACTTTATCAAGTCCTTTGGCTTTATTTACATCCCATTCCCCTTTCATCAGGCTGGTGTCGAGCGTAGCCAATACTGCCTCTTTGGCTTTGGGGTATTCTTTAAATCCATTTTCCTGCTTGATCCTGTTGATCACGGTTTCCTGGCTAAGTTTGTTGCGAAGGTCTTTTTCCAGGCGGCTTTTCAGGTTGAACTCTTCTTCTTCGAAGGTCCCAACCGGTTTTCGGCCTATCAGTTTAATAATATGGTAGCCAAAAGGAGTGGAAAAAGGTGCACTTATGCTGCCTGTATCTTTCAGGTTGCGTGTAGCTATAATAAATTCAGGTACCATCCGGTTGCTTCCAAACCAGGGTAGTTTACCCCCGTTTCCGGCAGATCCTTTATCTTCTGAATATTCAAGCACAACATCTTCAAATTTAACCCCCGAAGTTATCTTTTCATAAGCCCCATCGATCTTCATTTTTTTCTGTAAAGAATCCTTTGCGTTGGCATTGGGAGGCAAGGCCACAAAGATGTGTTCAACCTGCGCCTGCCCGAATGCAGGCTGTTTGTCGGTTACCTTGATCAGGTGATATCCGTAATCAGTCCTTAATGGTTGAGAAATTTTCCCTACTTCGGTAATATAAGCGCCCGTTTCAAATGGGTATACCATATCGAAAACGGTGAAATATCCCAGGTCACCCAGATTTCCCTTGCGGGCAGGCCGGTATTGGCTTGCTTCAGTATCCCGGGCTGAAGGATCTTCCGAAATCTCCACCGCCACTTTTCCGAAATCTTCTCCCATTAGGAGTCTTTCGCGGGTAGCCAGCGCTTTTTTGTATGCTTTCAATGTATCTTCAGGAGATGCATTCTTATCCAGGCGAATAAGGATATGGCTGGCCCTGATGTCCCAGTTTTTCCGTTCATAAGCTTCCTTCAGTAGATATTCACCGACCGAGGCGTCAACAAAATAAGGCTGCGCCAGCTGTTTGCGATAGCCTTCCAGTTCCTTGCGGAATGTCTGGAGTGTGTCCATCCCAAGCTCCTCAGCTTCTCTTACCTTAAGACGAAAATTGATATACAGGTCGAGATATTCTTTGATGGCGTCAGGACCCTGTTCCTCCCGGTTTAAATTATTTTTGTTGTAAACGTACATAAAGTCGCCGGCGGTGACATCTTCCCCGGCTATATTCAATAGCACCCGGTCGTCTGTCTTCTGGGCAATCAGTAAGTTCGAATATAAAGTAATAACAGTTAATAAGGACACTGCGAACCCGAATTTTCTCATGGTTTATCTCAATTTTAAGTTAATAATTTGCTCTTTTAAAATCCATTACAAACGGCTATAGTTGGGCGCTTCGCTGGTAATGGAGACATCATGGGGATGACCTTCGATGACACCTGCGTGGGTGATCTTGATGAAACGGGCCTGTTTGAGTGCTTCAATATTCTTTGCACCGACGTACCCCATTCCGGCCCGCAAACCGCCTACCAGCTGAAGGATGACTTCCGACAGGGTCCCTTTAAATGGCACCCGGCCTACGATTCCTTCCGGTACTAATTTGCGGATATCATCTTCCACATCCTGGAAATAACGGTCCTTTGATCCCTTCTGCATGGCTTCGATTGAGCCCATGCCCCTGTACGTTTTATATTTCCTGCCATCGAAAATGATGGTTTCACCTGGTGACTCATCCACACCGGCAAACAGGGAGCCAGCCATGATGGTATCAGCTCCGGCCGCCAATGCTTTGGCTATATCACCTGAGTAGCGGATCCCTCCATCGGCAATGACCGGTATGCCTGTGCCTTTAAGAACCTGGCTGACGGAATAAATAGCAGACAACTGCGGTACGCCTACCCCTGCGATAACCCTTGTCGTGCAGATAGAGCCGGGGCCAATACCTATCTTGATGGCATCTGCGCCTGCTTCTGCAAGTGCCAGGGCAGCTTCTGCCGTGCCAATATTGCCCACCACCAGGTCGATATTTGGGAACTGCTGTTTGATTTTGCGGGCAATTTCAATGACACTGCGGGTATGCCCGTGGGCCGTGTCTACCACGATGGCGTCAACATTAGCATCTACCAACGCTTCGGCCCGCTGCAACGTGTTGGAAGCAATGCCGACAGCGGCAGCTACCCGCAACCTGCCCTGGCCATCTTTGTAAGCATTGGGATGCGCCTGTATCTTGATAATGTCTTTATAAGTGATCAGCCCCACGAGACGGTTATGGTCATCCACGACAGGGAGCTTTTCAATCCGGTGCTTCTGAAGGATTTCCGCTGCTATTTCAAATGAAATGAACTCACGGGTGGTGATCAGGTTGTCTTTGGTCATTACTTCGGCTATAGGCCGGTTAGTGTTGCGCTCAAAACGAAGGTCGCGGTGGGTAACAATCCCTACCAGTTCCTTGTTGTTCTTTACCACGGGAATCCCGCCAATACCATATTCTTTCATCAGCATAAGCGCATCCCAGACTATAGCATCTACCGGTAAGGTCACCGGGTCAAGGATCATGCCGTTCTCGGCCCTTTTTACTTTCCTGACCTGATTGGCCTGTTCCTCGATCGACATATTCTTGTGGATCACCCCGATGCCACCCTCCTGGGCTATGGCAATGGCCATCATGGCCTCTGTCACAGTATCCATAGCAGCCGAGACGATCGGAATGTTTAAGTGGATATTCCTGGAAAAAAAGGAACAGATATCAGCCTCCCGGGGCATCACATCAGAATAGGCCGGAACAAGCAGAACATCATCATAAGTGAGGGCTTCACCAAGAAATTTATTGTTATCCAGCGTCATGACCTGAAAAATTTGATTTGCAAATGTATGAAAAAACCCTTTAACAACTCTTAAAAATTGTTAATACCGCGGTTGTGGCTGTATAAGCCAACGTAAATATTCTCAATAAATTACAGCTATGTTTCCTTTTATTTGCCTGGGTTGATTAAGTGCATTGCGGAAACGTAACAAATAGACATAAACCCCCTGGGGTACGTATTCGCCATTGTAGGTGCCGTTCCATGCGTCATTGGGATCATTGGTCCGGTATATCAATTGCCCCCAGCGATTGTAAACGAGGAACTCATATCCTTCACTGCCAACGAACACAATAACAGGTTTGAGCGTATTGTTGAGTCCACGGGGCATGAAGGCATTAGGAAGGTAAACCTTTGGTTCCTGCTCCGACAATACCTCGTTTGAAAAGCTTTGCTCCTGGAAACCAAGCGGGTTAGCAGAGCCTTCATAAGCTTCGACGAGATAAGTGATCCTGCTGATGGTGCCTGTCAGGTCAGAAACATTATCGGAATAAGTCAGTGTGAGGGAGTCGACATCAGCCAACATGGTTAGCGAAGAATTATCGAGGCGGCGATAAACTTTATAGCCCAGTATGCGTCCGTACCATGATTCATAAGCATTCCAGCTCAAACGGTTGGTCAGGTCAGGTAAAGCTTCCGCTTGCAGGAAAATGGTCCGGGCTGTATTAGTGATAACCGATGCCATCCCGCAACTGTCGACCACTTCGACCTGGTAATAGTAGCTTTCAACCGTGACATCTGCTGCAGCGTCAGAAAAAGAAACAAATTCCTGCCCCTGGTTGAGGACTGTTCCGGTTTCAGTATAGGGTCCGCCGGCATTTGTGCTCCGGAGGATACGGTAAAATTGTACATGTGCCGCGGTATCGGTGTAAAACAGGATGTTCACCCGTTCATTATCTTCCACTGAAACAAATCGCGTATACATGAACAACGGACGAGGCGAATTGTAGGTGGTGACTTCCTTCCTGCAGGAGGTAGATGTTTTCAGGCCGTCCTGGTTAAAAGCCCTGATGTAATATGCATAAGTAGTGTTGGGCTGAAGATCAGCGTGGGTATAGCTTGTCTGGCCGGGATTTAGTGTCTCCAGCAACTGGAAAGGGCCGTTATTTTCACTCATGTAAATCCTGTAACCCTGAAGTGGTGGTTCGAAGTTCACATATTCGTTCCAGCTCAGGGTATTAGTCATCGTGCAGGGATCGTATGCGACATCCGCTAAAAAAATCGTACTGTGGGGCTTGTCCTGAAAAGTACTGGTGTCGAAAGGGAAAGGACTTTCGTTACCACAAGAGTCGATCGACAAAAGGATATAACGCAGCGGGCCTTCACAGGGATTGGAATCTTCGTGCCGGTAATAAGTAGCAGAACTCCCGTCAACATAATCGATCGAGTCGTTGGTTGTTGTGACCCTGAATATGGTATATCCCTGGATATCCGGTTCCAGTCCGGCCTCCCAGCCCACCACAGCTTTCCCGTCAGGGCCTATGCTGACTGAATCGATGACCGGTGGGTAACGATTGGATAAGTTTCTCAGCACCGCCCCATTTTGGTTTGAAAGTGAAATGCACCCGGTTTGAATGTCTCGTACCCCGATCCGGAAACGGACCGTATCACTATTACCGTTACAAGCCCAGAAATGATGGGTCAGGCTCAGATCCTGCGTGGAATCGACTACAGCCCAGGTCCCGGGCGGGTATTCCCGGTATAAAAGGTACCAGGGATGCATAGCTGCGAGCAAAGGGGTATGCAGCGGTGTCCAGTTAAAGTCGATGACCTCAAAATCAGTGGTGGTGCCTGTAAGTAGCATTGTCGCCAGGGTATCCGTTGGAAATGGGCCTGAATTTTTATTGATGATCAAATAGTAATATCCCGGTGTCGTATTGGCGTCTGCACCAACATGAAGATAACTAGCCTGTGTAATATTTGTAATCACGGTCAATTCAGTATAAAAACCTGACCGTACCAGTGAAAAATAAATAGTATAATTATAAAAACCCGTGCCGATCAGTACCGGGTTCCATTGAATCACCGCATCTCCGTTGGGCATCACTTCAGTGCACCTGAGCCTGACAGTTTGGCCTTGTGAGGTAATCTGAAAAAAAAACAGAATGATGATCAGTATCGATGCCAGCCTTTTATTCATAACCGTTTCGGTCGACAGCAAAATTACATAAATTTGAAGAGTTTATGATATGACCCTTCTTAATTCCCGTGAAATCATTAACTTTGCGGGAGTTTTTATACATCTGACACAATTATTTATATTAATTCGATTATGAAACGGGACAATCAGGTATTTCGTATTCTGGCAAAGGAAAAGAAAAGACAATTACACGGATTGGAATTGATTGCATCGGAGAATTTCGTCAGTGACCAGGTTTTAAAGGCCATGGGTTCGGTGATGACCAACAAATACGCCGAAGGCTACCCTGGTAAAAGATATTATGGCGGCTGCCAGTTTGTGGATGAGACTGAGCAACTGGCCATTGACCGGGCAAAGGAGCTTTTCAATTGTGAGTTTGCCAACGTTCAGCCCCATTCAGGAGCCCAGGCCAACATGGCTGTTTTTCTTGCTTTCCTGAAGCCGGGCGACAAGTTCATGGGGCTTGATCTGTCGCATGGGGGCCACCTGTCGCACGGATCGCCCGTCAACAGTTCGGGCATTCTTTATAAGCCATTCGCTTATGGCGTCAGCCAGGTTACCGGGACTGTAGATTACGACAAGATGGAAGAAACTGCCCTGCGGGAAATGCCGAAGATCATTATTGCCGGTGCCTCTGCATATTCGCGCGACTGGGACTATGTTCGGATGCGCAGCATAGCTGATAAGGTTGGCGCCCTGCTGATGGCCGACATTTCGCACCCCGCCGGCCTGATTGCACGAGGCCTCCTCAACGACCCGCTCCCCTACTGCCACGTGGTAACTACAACCACACATAAGACCCTCCGCGGGCCACGCGGCGGGATGATCCTGATGGGTAAGGATTTTGAAAATCCCTGGGGATGGGCTACACCCAAAGGTGAGATCAAAATGATGTCGCAACTCATCAACTCTGCCGTATTCCCCGGAATCCAGGGCGGCCCGCTCGAGCATGTCATCGCCTCTAAAGCGGTCGCTTTCGGCGAAGCTTTAACCGATGAATACTTCGAATACATCCTCCAGGTTAAGAAGAACGCCACCGTCATGGCGAAAGCTTTTGTCGACAAAGGCTATCACGTGATTTCCGGCGGTACCGATAATCACCTGATGCTGATCGACCTGCGTAATAAGTTTCCCGAACTGACCGGACGCCTGGCGGAAAACACCCTGGTGCGGGCCGATATCACCGTGAATAAAAATATGGTTCCATTCGACAGCCGTTCGCCTTTCCAGACCTCCGGCCTTCGCATCGGCACCCCGGCCGTTACTACCCGCGGCCTGAAAGAAAAGCACATGACCCTCATTGTCGACCTGATCGATGAAGTCCTTCAAAAGATCGAAGACGAGCAAACCATTATCAGCGTGAGGCAAAAAGTCAACCAGATGATGGAAAGTTATCCCCTGTTCTCTTAAAACTAAAATAGTATGAAAAGAAACATGATCCGTAAAGTATTAGGTGGATTAAGTTTCACCTCCGCACTTTTTATGTTTCAGGCATGCTACGGGACTCCACAGGATGTTGGAATTGATATACTGATTGAAGGCCAGGTGAAATCGGCGGCAACTGGAGACCCGATTAAGGGCATTAAGATCTCAATAGCTGATGGATCACAGTATCAATTTAGTGATGTCGATGGAAAGTTCTCTTTATACACAGACCCGTTTGAAAACAAAATGATGCATTTTGAAGACATCGATTCAATAGAAAATGGTTCATTTCTCAGCAAAGACACAGTTCTCACAAATATTAACGACTACGTGTATCTGAATATTGAATTGGAAGAAGAATAGATGTTCGATCATCTCAGAACCAAGGTAAGTCAGAACCTGTTTCTTAAGTTCAAACAACAGGAATCCAAAATACACGAAATCAGCTACTTATTTTGGGAGTGCACTTCAAGGTGCAACCTGAATTGCCTGCATTGTGGCAGTGACTGCTCCAAAGACAACCATCATGCCGATATGCCAATGGAAGATTTCTTTAAGGCAATTGATACAATAAAGCAGGCTCGCTATCCTGTCACAGTCGTACTAACCGGTGGAGAACCATTATTAAGGAAAGATATTGAAACCTGTGGCAAAGAATTGAGAAGAAGAGGCTTCAGGTGGAGTATGGTTTCAAATGCCTATTTGTACAATGAAAATAAACACAATTCATTGCTTAATGCGGTTATGGGTGCATTGACTTTCAGCCTTGACGGCATGGAAGAAAATCATAACTGGTTGCGAAATTCAAAGACGATTTTTAAAAAGGTAGATAAAGCAATTGATCTGGCAGTCAGTTCTTCAAGATTGAATTTTGACATTGTAACCTGCGTCAACCAGCGGAATTTGAATGAACTGCCGGATATTTACGATTACTTAATTCGAAAAGGGGTGAAAGCATGGCGGTTATTCACCATTGCCCCTATTGGAAGGGCTGTCACGAATAAAGAATTGATGCTCAAACCCGGCCAGTTAAAACTATTATTGGATTTTATCGCAGGCAAAAGATCGGAAAAAGTAATGGATATGAAATTCAGCTGCGAAGGCTATGTTGGTCATTATGAAAACCTGGTAAGGGATGGTTTTTTCTTTTGCAGGGCAGGGATAAATATTGGTTCTGTTTTAATTGACGGATCCATCTCTGCCTGCCCGAATATTGACAGAAGTTTTTCACAGGGGAATATTTATCATGATAATTTCTTTCATATATGGCAGACAGGATTTCAGGATTTTCGCAACAGGGATTGGGCAAAGAAGGGTCGATGCAAAAACTGCAAGGATTTTAAATATTGCCAGGGTAACGGGCTTCATTTTTGGCATGGGGATAAAGAGAATGTGCTGGTTTGTCACAAAGAACAATTGGACAGTTGGACAGTTGGATAGTTGGACAATTTAACAATTTGACAATTTGACAATCATTCAAATCCCTTATATGCTTAACTTTGTAAAATCTTTCACACTAAACTATAGTATTACTAAAATGAAACAGCTCTCAACCATCTTCATCGCGTCTCTTATTGCAATTTCTGCCAGTTATGGACAAAGTGTCATGACCGAAAAAGGATCAAAATCTTGTTCTGATAAGAAATCATCCGGATCATACAGCCTCCGGGAGATCAGCAGTCCGAATTCACCCAGGCATGCTTTTGACATTTTGAATTATACACTGAATTTTGACCTGTGGAATAATTTCCAGAGCCCTTACCCACAAACCTTCACGGCTACCGAAGTGATCACTTTTAAGGTAGATACTGCGCTGAATATGATTAAACTGAATGCGGTCAATACATCTCTTCTGATCCAGTCGGTAAGTCTTTCAGGCTCAACTTTCACCCATATTGATGATACGCTTGCCATTACCCTTGACCGGATTTTTAACGCCGGTGAAATCGTATATGTCGGTATTGCATACAGCCATAAAAATGTTGAAGATGGCGGCTTTCACGCCAGCGGTGGATTCGTTTTCACTGATAACGAGCCGGAAGGCGCCCGCAAATGGTTTCCCTGCTATGACAGGCCTTCCGATAAAGCAAAGGTGGACATCACAACAAAGGTCCCTTTTGATGTTCTGCTTGGCTCAAACGGCCGCCTGGCTGATTCTGTTACCGTAGCCGATACCACCTGGTTCCACTGGATCAGCCGCGACCCCGTTGCCACTTACCTTACGGTCATGTCAGCAAAGAAGAATTGGAACCTGGACATCGTATACTGGGATCGTCCCTCCACCCCTAACGAACCGATGCCAATCCGCTTTTATTACAACAACGGTGAGAACCCTTATGGCATGGAGCAACTGGTTCCCCAGATGGCATCCTATTTCTCGGATAACTACGGGGAGCATCCTTTTGAAAAAGACGGCTTTGCTGCGCTGAATAATGAATTTGCCTGGGGAGGCATGGAGAACCAGTCACTTACCAGCATTTGCCCTGGCTGCTGGTATGAAAGCCTCCTCTGCCATGAATTTGCACATCAATGGTTCGGCGACATGATCAGTCCCGGCACCTGGGCCGATATCTGGCTGAATGAAGGATTTGCCACCTGGTCGGAAGCGTTTTGGTATGAAAAGGACGGAGGTTATGACGCTTATATTAGCGAAATCCAATATGACGCCAGTTATTACCTGTCGGCAAACCCGGGATGGGCCGTTTATGTACCTGAATGGGCCATCAACACACCGGATAACAGCATCCTTTTTAATTATGCAATTACCTACTGTAAAGGCGCTTGTATGTTGCACCTGCTTAGGTATTCCCTGGGCGACGACCTGTTTTTCCCGGCACTTTATGATTATGCAACGGATACGGCAGATTTTAAATATAAAACCTCCATTACCGACGATTTCCAGGCTAAATTTGAAGCATCCACCGGGCAGGATCTTGACTGGTTCTTCGAATCCTGGGTGAAACAACCCAACCATCCCATTTACGAGAACGAATACAATATTAATGATAACAATGGAAGCGGAACCTGGAACCTGAATTTCCTGGCCAACCAGGTACAGACCAATACCGGTTTTTTCCCGATCCCGATAGAAATCTACGTTTATTTTGTCGGTGGAACGGATACCACAATCCGGGTGATGAACGATGTAAATCAACAGGTATTTAGCTTCACTTTCGACAAGCAACCGTCTAATGTGTTCTTCGATGTGCAGAATGAAATTGTGCTGAAAGAAGCTTCGCTGACGATCGGTATCAATGAGGAAAACATCGGCGAGCAGTCATTCAGTCTGCAACAGAACTATCCAAACCCGGTGACCGGTCAAACCACCTTCACATACTCTCTTCAGGAAGATGTACAAGTGTCGCTGGCACTCTTTGATATGAGCGGCAAGAAAGTGCTGAGCCTGGTCACTGGACACCAAAACCGTGGCACGCATGTCTTGACCGCCGATCTTTCAAAGCTCGGGACAGGAATTTATTTATGCCGCCTGAGCGCCCGCAACAACAGCACCACGAAGAGGATTGCAGTAGTGAGATAAACAGCAACTACCGGTTGGCAGTTATTGGTTATTGGTTACAGTCACACTTCACTTTTCACGCTTCACCTCTCACGTCTCATGAAACAAAAATGAGTTCTCAGTTGTTCAATAATATAGAATAGTCAAAAAATAATAACCATGTTTAATTCAGTAGCATTAGATGTAGTTATAGGCCTGGTATTAATTTACCTTCTGTATAGCCTGTTAGCAACGGTGCTTTCAGAACTGATAGCCACGATACTGGGCCTGAGGGCCCGGAACCTGAAAGAAGCAATCGACAGGATGCTTAACGATGAAAAGGAAACCGGCTTTTGGCGCAGGTTATGGGATTCCATAAAGTTAATGAAGAATCCGAAGAACAAAATAGTCGACGCTTTTTATAATCATCCGGAAATTAAGTACCTGGGAAGTTCCGGTATATTTAAAACGCCTTCCTCCATCAAAGCGGTTAGTTTTTCCAAAACTTTGATGAACTTAATGTTTGGCAACGATTCGGTTAACAGGGAAATAATTGAGAACAGGTTACAAGGAATTATAAAAAAAGCTGAAGGCACAAACAAAGAGGCAAAGGATATAATAAAATTAGATCCGGAAACTACATTTTATATTCAGAGTTTGTGGTATCAATCGCAAGGAGATATTGCGAAATTTAAAATACAATTGGAAGGGTGGTTCGACCGCACTATGGAGCAGACAACCGTTTGGTATAAGCGCAAAATACAAATTGTATTACTGGTACTGGGCTTTTTTCTTGCCTGGATTTTTTGTGCCGACACGTTTTCAGTGATTAATAAACTCGCTATTGATAAAGATGCCAGGGAGAAAATAGTCAGCATGGCAAATGCTTACGTTCAGAACAACAAAACGCTCATTGATAACATTGCCATTAAAGATACTTCTGAATTGAAGGAATACAGGCAAAAACTTGATTCATTGCTGGCAATAAAAAAACAATTGGATGCCGACATAGCCAATGCCGGCAGCATCCTCGGATCAGGCGCCTGGCTGCCGGATAATGTAAAAGTTATTACAGACCCGCAAACGAATAAAAAGACCTATTATCCTGCAATAGATGCCGCTTCCATTTTAAAGAAAAAAATACCTGATGAAAAAGGAAATCTGACATTTAACACACTGGAAAAATGGGGCTATTTTTTCAGATTGTTGTATCATCATTTTTTTGGGTTTTTCATCACTGCGATAGCCATATCTCTCGGTGCTCCTTTTTGGTTTGATTTGCTGAATAAAATGATGAAATTGAGGACTTCCAAAAAGGAAGGAACCGATAGCACGACCCAAACAACTGTGGCCAATACCCAGCCTATGACCGTAAACATTAACACTCGATCCGGTGAGGAGGCGGCAGGTTGATTATGCCATCAACAGAAAAACCACTGGTTATAAATATTTTAGATAATAAAGACTGGGGATTTATTGATTTTAAGATTGATGAACTTTGGAAGATATCCAGAGGAAAAGATATTAAAGTAGCAGTGCTTGATTCGGGATTGAATTATAATATGGATGACTTTAAAAATAACAAAAACATCTCTTATTATAATGCATTTATGGATTCTGAAAATAAAACTGATTGTCTTGATGATTCTTATGGACATGGAACTAATTGTGCCGGCATTTTATGTGCACAAGGCAAAGTTATTTCCGGTGTTGCTCCTGACATAAATTTACTTTCTGTAAAAATTACCAATGAAACAGGAGAAAGGACTTCAAAAGCAATTTTAAAAGGCCTGGAAAAAGCAATTGCGCTTAATTCGGATGTTATATCTTTAAGCTTTAGTATAGCTAAATTGGATGAAAATTTTAATGGTATTCATGATAAAATAAAAGAAGCTTATCAGAAGGATATTGTTGTTTTAGCTGCTGCCGGTGATAGTGGTGCATTGGATTTCCCGGTGGATAATTTTCCCGCATCATTTGTAGAATGTCTTTCAATAGGCGGAATTGACAGGACAAGGAAAAGAAGTAAATATTCAACCAAAAGTAATTTTCTTGATTTAATGGGACCAGGGGAGGATTTGATGTCGGTATTAAGTCCTGATATAAAAATAAACGGGACAAGTTTCTCTACACCCTTTGTTGCAGGTGTTATCGCTTTATTAAAGTCATTTGCAAAAAGTAAAAATCTTTCATTGACAAATATTGAAATATATGATATCCTTAAAAGGACTGCTGATATCAAGGTTGCGGATACCTATAACCTGGTCGATTACGGATGGGGGATCATGGATCCTGTTGCAGCTTTCAACTTATTATCTACGAAATAAAATTGTCAAAATGAAGAAATTATTAATATCCTGTATTTTGACCATCATTTCTATCGGAGCTTTTTCGCAAATAGCCTATTATGATGCTGTTGAATTATCAAAGTATATTGATCGTAATGCTAATCCTCCTGTTTTTAAAAATGATAATGCATCATTGACAAGCGTGTCTGAAATACTATTAAAGTATTGTCAAAATCTCCCTGACCCGACAAATTTTCATAATGTCATTAGTGCTATAACGACTGATAATCCCGCTAATAAAAATTACAATCCTATTCTGGCCCCTTATCTGGATATAGTGATCCCGGAAGGCGCTTCAAACATCTCTGTAAAATCCATGATATCCTCTGTAAGCAATCTCAATGTCACCGACTTTGCCGATGACCTTGCCAAATTCCTTGTAGAACGAAGTAAAGAAGAACTTAATGTAGCTTTCTTCCGAAAATTCCAGGAGTTTTTCATATCTTATCCTGAAGCGAAGATTATTTTCCCGACTACTTATGATTTCTTAAAAGAAATCTATTCCTACCAGTATGCCGCAATGCTTCCTGCCTTAAAAGCCGCTTTTCAAAAGGACTTGAACGCATTTACCACGAATCTTCTTAACCTTCGTGAAATTTCTGATTATGATGGTTATAATACTGATGAAAAAATCAGGCGAAGAGCTGATGAAATCACCGACCTCCTCAAAACACCGGGAGGAAGGTCTGTTATTGGCGCCCTCATTGTTGCCAATGGCATTGTTAAGGGTAACCATGCAGCAGATATTATAAGCAATCTTGCCGGCGATGACATCTGCAAAGCATTCCCCGATGATAACTTTTCCAATACAATCCAATTTGTTGATCTTGTATCGCACTCATTAAGAAGCAATGATGAAGGAAGGGTCTGGATTACCAAACAGCAGGCAAGCGCTTTGGTTAAAGATGATATCGCATTGAATATTTATCTTGGATTGATTTATGCAACAGATCAGAAAAACAGCCATCATATTAAATTTATGCTGGATAGCTCATCGGTTACTTTAAAAGCTTTTTTAACCGATTTAAATACAAAATGGCCGTCTGCAGAAGCATTAAGATTTAAAGAAAACTTCGCTGTAATGGCTGATGCTATGAGCGAAGTTGCAGATAATGCCAAAAATGTAATTGATGCAAAACAACAGGGCGATCAGGCTTCTATTATTGTTTATGCTGATTATGCATCTTCCATTTCCAGCTATTTAAAGCAGGCCGTCAACTTCCTTTCAAACAATGCCGGCATTAATCCTTCACTATCAAAGCTTGTTCCTGAAATGCTGAAATTCACAAATGTTATTGATGATGCAGCCAATGCCTGTTATGATTTAAAATCGCAGAATTATGGTGCATTAGTGCTGCATACTTCTGCCATACTTGCGGAATTATTAGAATCCGGTTATACATTTAAAGACGATTATATTAAATACGGAATCTTCATGGCGAATGTTGTCGAAGCAAATAATTCTGACGAGGTCAACGCTGCCATAGAAGCTGCTGTATTGCCTGTTGGAAGTTCTTCCATCAAAAGAGAAACGGATTTCAATATTTCTTTAAACGCATATATCGGCCCATATGGAGGGGCCGAATATCTGCCAAAGCTTAAAACAGATCAATGGGCGTTTACAACAGGAATTACAGCTCCTGTCGGAGTCGCGTTGAGCTGGGGAAATATAGGGAAAGGAAAAACTATTGGTCTTGAAAAGATAAAAGGCGGAAAAAGTTTTACCATTTTTATTCCGGTCATCGACGTTGGCTCATTGGCTAGTTTCAGACTGGGAAATGATAGCAGCAAAGTAGCATCTGATGTCAAGCTGGCAAATATTATTTCACCTGGTGTTTATTTTTATTATGGTTTTGGCAAGTGCCCTGTTTCAATTGGATTGGGAGGGCAGGTCGGCCCTCAGATAAGGGGAGTCACTGCAACTGATGTAAATGTTGATAAAAATTTCTATTTCAGGTTTGGGCTAAATATCGTTGTTGATATTCCATTTTTTAACCTTTATACAAAGAACTAAATACGAATGAAAACCATCTACATCGTCAGGCATGCTAAATCATCATGGAATATGATAGATATACCAGATGAACAACGACCGTTGCTGGAGAAAGGTAAGAAAAGGATCAAAAAGGTCATTGATTACCTGCATGAAAAACATATCAAGGTTGATTACATTATTTCCAGCCATGCCGTCAGGGCGCATGAAACGGCTAAAATCCTGGCACACGCTTTAAAATACCCTATCGAAAACATCAAGATCGATTCAAAGATTTATCATGGCAATGGTGACGATATCCTGAACCAATTCTATGATCTGCCCGACCGCTTCGACTCGGTGATGATCGTTGGCCATAACCCTTCATTGACAGATTTTGTAAATATTTTCCTGAAATCCCCTATCGACAACCTTCCAACTTCGGGAGTGGTCAGCTTTACTTTTGATACGGACAAATGGGAGAAAGTGGCTAATGCTGGCCGGAAAACGAATTTCATTCTCTTTCCTAAAGAATTGCCGGGAAAATAAGAATAAGCCCGGGTGGTTCGATGGAAGAATTCCTATCCACCCAACTGCAACTTGATTAACTTTGCAATTCAAAACCAAAGCCCTCCATTCGGGCTGAAAAATGTCTGTGTTTTTATGGATGAATCCGATCAATATTATTTTAACCGCGAGATCAGCTGGCTTCATTTCAATGAACGGGTGCTGCAGGAAGCCATGGACACGGCGACACCACTTCTTGAGCAGGTTAAATTTCTTGGTATTTATTCCAACAACCGCGACGAATTTTTCCGTGTGAGAGTGGCAACGCTTAAGCGGATGATCAAACTGCAGGAAAATGAGCCTGTACCCGATCCCAAATATAAAAATATCCTGGATCAGGTACTGGAGATTGTTTCCAGCCAGGAAAAACTGTTTACCAGGGCCTACACAAAAGTCACGAAAGAACTGGCCAGAAATAACATTCATCTGATCGACGAAACCCAGCTTACACCCATACAGGGAGCGTTTGTCATGCAATTTTACCGCGATAAGGTCAGGCCGAATCTTTTCCCACTTATGCTCAATGGCGGCAGGAGTTCTTTTTCCCTGCAAGACGCTTCCATCTACCTCACGATCAGGTTGAGGAAATCGTTTGATCCTGAAGCCAAGGAAATTGCCCTGATCCAGGTACCGACCGATGTGACAGGGCGCTTCATTTCATTGCCCGATGATGGAAGTAAATGTTTCATAATCCTGATGGATGATGTCATCCGCTATTGCCTGCAAGATATATTTTCACCTTTCGGTTACGACCGGTTTGATACCTATACGATCAAATTCACCCGTGACGCTGAACTGGAAATCGACAATGATGTTTCCAAGAGTTTCCTTGAGCTGTTGAGTGAAAGTGTCAAGAAACGAAAATTAGGAGAAGCGGTTAGATTCGTTTACGATAATTCCATGCCGGATGACCTGCTGAAATTGCTGACCAAGAAGCTCAATATTTCGAAGAAGGATACTATGCGTGGCGGTGGAAGGTATCATAATTTTAAAGATTTCATGGAATTTCCCAAGGTCGGGCATGACAAACTGCGGTATCCTCCGGCTCCTCCCCTTCCCCACAGGGATCTCCGTGAACATCACAGCATGTTTGAAGCGATCAGGAAAAAAGATGTCCTGCTGAATTTCCCTTACCAGTCGTTCCAGTATATCATCGACCTGTTGAGGGAAGCATCCATCGATTCGCAGGTGAGGTCTATCAAGATGGTCTTTTACCGGACTACGCGCAATTCCGCCGCGATGAATGCCCTCATTAACGCTGCCCGCAACGGGAAATACGTGACGGTTTTCATGGAAATCCAGGCCCGTTTCGATGAAGAGGCGAATATTTACTGGACCCAACGTTTGCAGGAGGAAGGGGTCAAGGTTATCCAGACTATTCCCGGTTATAAAGTCCATGCCAAACTGATCCTGATCCGCCGCCATGAAAATGGCTCCAACCAGCTTTATGCCAATGTCAGCACCGGGAATTACAACGAAACTACGGCAAAGGTCTTTTCCGATTTCAGCCTGCTTACCTGCGACGAACGGATATGTTGCGATGTATACAATATTTTCGAGCTGCTTGAAAGCAAGTTCATCCTGCCGACATTCGAGACATTGATCGTATCACCCTTCCAGGTGCGGGAATTCTTCATGGGGTTGCTTGACAGGGAGATTCAAAATGCCAGTGAAGGCAAGGATGCCTGGGCCATAATCAAACTGAACAGCATAGTCGACCGGAAAATAGCGGCCAGGCTTTATGAAGCCAGCCAGGCAGGGGTTCACATCGACCTGATCAACCGGGGGATTTGCGTGATCAAGCCGGGAGTGCCTGGCATCAGCGAAAACATCCACGCTTTTTCCATCGTTGATAAATTCCTCGAACATTCGCGGGTTTACGTTTTCTGCAATGGTGGTGATCCGCGCTATTTCACCTCTTCGGCCGACTGGATGCCCCGCAACTTCGATCATCGCATTGAAGTCGTCTGCCCCATTTTCGATAAAGATATTCAGCAGGAGTTATGGGATGTTCTTCACATTCAGATGCGCGACAATGTCAAATCACGATACCTGGGCTCTGATAACCTCAACCAGTACCGCAAGACCCAGGATAGCGTGACCCACCGGGCGCAGTTTGAGATTTACGATTACTACAAGGAGCGTGGATTTTAGGGCTTAGGGCCTATCTAAGGAGAATTTAAATGCCCCAGGCTTTGGGATTATATTCCTACTTTTACACATCAAATTTCAAAGATTCATGATCAGTTACGAAGAGGCGTTACAAATCGTATTAATTCATACGTACCCAACTGGAAATGAAACAGTTTCATTACAGGAATTAACCGGAAGGGTGCTTGCTGAAGATGTGTTTTCGGACATAAATATGCCTCCTTTTAACCGCTCGGCCGTGGACGGTTATGCTTGCCGGAAAACTGACATCCGCCAGCCGCTTGAAGTAGTTGAAACGGTAAGGGCCGGAGTGTTTCCCACGAAAAAGATCCACTCCGGGCAATGCACGCGCATCATGACAGGCGCCCCAGTCCCAAAAGGAGCAGATTGCGTGTTTATGGAGGAGGAAAGTGCTGAAATTACACCAGACAAAGTCAGATTTACCGGGGAAAAGACCAAGATCAACATTTCACCCTTCGCGGAAGATATCAGGGAAGGCGAACGCGTCCTTGCATCCGGAACCCTCATAAGCCCCCAGCACATCGCCATTATGGCAGCCGTGGGATATGTAAATCCAAAAGTTGCCATCAGGCCAAAAGTGGCAGTGATCGCAACAGGCGACGAGATCGTGGAACCCCATCTGAAACCGGGAATCTCCCAGATCAGGAACAGCAATGGTTACCAATTGACGGCACAAGCCGGTAAAGCAGGGGCTATCCCGGCTTACCTGGGCATTGCATCCGATAGTGAAGAGGACACTTTCCGGATGATAACTGAAGCTTTAGCGCAGTCTGACGTTGTCCTGATCACCGGTGGTGTTTCCATGGGAACCTTTGATTTTGTTCCGGAAATCTTCGAAAAAGCAGGGATTGATATCCTTTTCAGTACCATCGCCCTTCAACCCGGGAAACCGACCATTTTCGGGACAATAGGCGATAAGAGGGTCTTCGGCCTCCCGGGAAACCCTGTTTCCTGCTTTACAATCTTTGAAATCCTGGTCAAACCAATGCTTTGGAAGATGATGGGCGTGCGGGAACCTGTCCGGAGTCTTCGCCTCCCCCTGGGCCTGGATTATCAACGCAAAAGGTCTGACCGGATGCAATGGCTCCCGGTGCAAATCCGGGATGGCCGGGTATATCCTCTTGAATACCACGGTTCAGCCCATATTTTTGCCCTGGCCACTGCACACGCCATTGCTGCCATCCCCCTCGGTATCACGAAACTGTCTGTAGGAGACCTGATCGATGTACGACCGGTTTGACCGCTATATAGACTACCTGCGGATCTCGGTGACCGACCGTTGCAACCTGCGATGCATGTATTGCATGCCGGCAGAAGGGATACAGTTGCTGAAACATGAGGACATTCTCAGTTTTGATGAAATAACTGAAGTTGCCCGTATCGCTGTGGAAATGGGTGTCCGGAAAATCCGGCTGACGGGCGGTGAGCCATTGGTGCGCCGTGGCATCACCGACCTGGTGAAGATGATCGCCGGGATCGAAGGGATTGAGGACCTTTCGATGACAACCAACGGGATCTTACTGGATAAATTTGCCATCCCTCTCAAAGAAGCCGGTCTGCACCGGATCAACGTCAGTCTCGATACGCTCGACCCGGTCAGATATCAGCATATCACCCGTGGCGGATCATTGGAAAATGTGCTTGAAGGATTAAGGAAAGCAAGTGAAGCAGACCTTACCCCGATCAAGATCAATTGCGTAGTCGGGGAACTGACAGATGAAGAAGATGCCATTCAGATGAAACGATTTGCGGAAGAAAATAATTACCAGGTGAGGTTCATTCGTCAAATGGACCTGGCAGTAGGAGAATTCTATGTTGTTGAAGGAGGAGATGGGGGCAACTGCCGCTTATGCAACCGGCTGCGCCTGACTTCCAACGGGATGGTCAAACCCTGTCTTTTCAATGCAACGGGATTCAATGTCAGGGAACTTGGTGCAAGGGAAGCGATTCTTAAGGCCGTGGACAACAAACCCAGGTGCGGAACGTTTAACCGGGAAGAGGAGTTTTACAGGATCGGGGGATGAGAACAGTTCTCAGTTCCCAGTTCCCTGTCAACAGTCTGAAATTTGAAATTTGAAACTTGAAACCAGAAACTTAAGATGAACGAACTATCCCATGTTGATGAAGGTGGCAAAGCGCGAATGGTCGATGTCAGCCACAAAAAAGATCAGCTCAGGATTGCAAAAGCCTCAGGTCATATCCGGATGGACCCCGGAACGATCAGGCTCATCAGGGAAAACCAGGTCAAGAAAGGGGATGTGCTCACTGTTGCCCAGATTGCAGGGATACAGGCAGGGAAGAAGACCAGCGAACTGATTCCGCTCTGCCATCCGCTTCCCATCACAAAAATTGAGGTTCTGACCGATCTGCAGGAGAATGGGGTGACGGTCACGGCCGAAGCCCGCTGCGTTGGCCAGACCGGCGTGGAAATGGAAGCGCTCACCGCGGTTTCAGTAGCTTTGCTGACCATTTATGACATGTGTAAAGCGGTGGATAAAGGGATGGTGATAAGTGAAGTCAAGCTGATGGAAAAGAGCAAGACAGACATTTAGGAAATTGAAAGTTGAAAGTTGAAAATTGAAAATTCAAAAGCCACCCTTACCGATGCGCTGGATGCTCCTTCTTCTCCTCTTCTCCTCTTCCCTGAGCCTATTTTCCCAGGTAAACACAGAGTATTTCATGACCGTGGGGCGGAATGAGCTGTCCAAGGGCAATTACGCGGATGCAATCAATAAATTCAATACCGTCGTCCGTTTTGATAAAGATAATTTTGAAGCCTATTTTCTGAGGGGAATTGCTAAATACAACCTCGGCGATTTCATAGGTGCGGAAAATGATTTCTCTCGTACCCTCGAACTGCATCCCCTGTTTGTCGTCGCCTGGCATTACAGGGGATTGGTCAGGGATAACCTGCAGGATTATTATAAAGCATTGCAGGACCTCGACCGGGCCATTTCACTTGAGCCTTATGATCCTGACCTGCTCATCAGCCGGGGGACAGTTAAGATTCACATGGGCAGTTACTTATGGTCGCTCATTGACCTGGATTCGGCCATAAGGATCGACCCTAAAAAACCGCTGGCATATATGAACCGTGCAGTGGCAAGGACTTCCCTTAAAGATTACGATGGCGCACTCAAGGACTGTAACAAGGCCATACAACTGGATCCTTACGATGACGGAGCTTATCTCCGACGCGGGGTAATCCGGTATGATACAAAAGATTTTACCGGTGCGGTTGAAGATTTTCAATACGCCATCAAACTTAATCCTGATAATCCCTATACCTGGTTTAACCGGGCCATGTCCCGTTATCACAGCAGCGATACACTCGGCGCAATGGAGGATTATTCACGGGTCATTGAACTGGATCCTTACAATGCATTGTCGTTTTATAACAGAGCCCTTCTAAAATCCCAGCTTAACGACCTGTATGGTGCCCTCGATGATTATAACAAAGTTTTATTGCTGAATCCGGATAACATCTACACTTACTATAACAGGGCTATAATTTTTCACATGTTGGAGGATTACCGGGCGGCGATTGCTGACTATACCAGGTCCATCGAACTTTTTCCGGATTTCGCCGGCGCTTACCTGAACAGGTCGGAAGCTAAGAAGTCGCTCAAAGATGAAAAGGGCGCCTATAAAGATTACCAGAAAGCCATTGAAATCATTGATGCAGTGAAGACATACGGATATGACAGCCTGACCGTCAAGCAATTTGCCGATTCGGCCTATTTTAACAAGATCATGGAATTTGAGGCAGATTTTGTGGCTGTGAAACTGGATAATGTTACTCCGGATAAGTCTGTCGACCTCGAGCTGGCTTTCATGGTGCAATTTGCGCTGGAAGACCAGATGATCTTCGACCAAAGCCGGACAGGTTACGCTTTCCATGAACTTAAAGAATTGAATGAAAAAAATACCGGCGGAGTACAGTTTGTTATTTCCAATGACCATGTTGAACTGGGCCTGGAACAGGCATACCAGCGGTTGATACTTACCGACAGCATGCTGAGCCACGATCCTTCTTCCGCGCAGGCATACTTCTTAAAAGGGGTCATTAACAGCATGGTTCAGAATTACAATACAGCCCTGCAGGACTATGAAAAGTCGCTCCAGCTGGACACGGAACAGCCGCTTGCCTATTTAAACCGTGGTTATGTTTTGTTCGAAATGGCGGAAAGGGAATTTGTGGGGAACAAATTCTCCGGTCCGGTTACCATTACCTGGGAAGGGGCCGAAAAGGAAACGCAGAAAGATGTCCCTCTTTCACCCGACTACCAGCTGGCTATGCTGGATTATGACAAAGTAGTTAAAATGCAACCTGAAAATGCTTTCGGATATTTTAACCGGGCTAATGTGAAGGTCCGGTTGAAGGATTATTCCGGTGCCATCCAGGATTTCAGCAGGGCTATTGAAAGGGAGCCAGGGCTTGCTGAAGCTTACTTTAACCGGGCGCTGACCCTCATTTTCCTGAATGATACCCGTTCGGCCTGCCGGGACCTCAGCCAGGCCGGGGAACTGGGCCTGGAGCAGGCCTACAGGGTCATCAAACAGTATTGTAATACACCATAATGCTTTGATATTATGTCAAAAGAAATTAAAGTCTTATCCGTCAATATCTCCGAAAAAAAAGGGACCATCAAACAACCGGTTGATTTCATCGAACTGGACGAACTGGGCGTAAAACAGGATGCCCATGCCGGCAATTGGCACCGGCAGGTCAGCCTGCTGGCCAAAGAGAGTGTCGATAAATTCTCTTCCGCTGCCGGCAGGGAAATCCGCTTTGGTGAATTCGCTGAAAATATCACGACAGACGGCATCATCCTCTATGAAACACATCCGTTCGACAGGTTCATTATCGGTGAAGCAGAGCTTGAAGTGACGCAGATCGGCAAGGAATGCCATGGTGATAATTGTGCTATCTACCGTGAAGTTGGCAATTGTATCATGCCAAAAGAAGGGATTTTCTGCCGGGTACTCCGGCCGGGGAAAGTTAAAGCGGGTGATACGATCACCTTCACCCCGAGGATTTACAGGCTAATGGTAATCACGCTAAGTGACCGGGCCAGCCAGGGAATTTATGAAGATAAAAGCGGCCCCCGGGTTATAGCCCTCATGGAAGATTTTTTCAAAAAACTCAATTGGCAAAGCCAAATCAAACATCATATTATTCCCGACGATGATAAAAGTCTGCAAAACCTTCTGAAAGATGCTATTGCCGGTCAGTTTGATTTTGTTATCACTACCGGTGGAACCGGTATCGGGCCAAGAGATATCACCCCGGAGGTGGTGCGATCAGTAATAGAAAAAGAAATTCCGGGAATCATGGAGATGATCAGGATGAAGTACGGCCAGGAGAAACCCAATGCGCTGCTAAGCCGCAGCATGGCCGGAGTTGCCGGGAAGACTATCATCTATGTTTTGCCGGGCAGTGTAAAAGCCGTGAACGAATACATGGCAGAGATAACCAAGACGATAAAGCATACACTGTATATGCTGCATGGACTGGATGCGCATTGATTCCAGGTTCCAACCTCAATTTCACATCAACTAAAGGGGAGTTCTATAAATTAAATCATTGTTATTCAAATAATTATGTGTATATTTGCCAATAATTTAATACGAAAACACGATGTCATCACAAGTGTATAAAACAAAGGGCGAAAAAGGATTATTTGACGAGCAATATACCATTGAACGTTTGTCGGCAATTGGCAATCCTTTAGAGAAGATAAGCAATGTTATTGATTTTGAGGCTTTTCGCAGCACATTAGAATCAAAACTGTTAAATACAGAAAAGAAAAACAATGCAGGAGCAAAACCATTTGATGTAGTGATGATGTTTAAAATCTTGATATTACAACGCTATTATGGACTTGGAGATACACAGGTTGAATATCAGATAAACGATAGATTAAGTTTTAAAAAGTTTTTGGGATTGCAGTCTGGCGATAAAGTTCCTGATGAAAAAACCGTTTGGGCATTTAGAGAAAACCTAACAAATAGTGGAGTTGTAGAATTATTGTTCAGTCAGTTTATACAATATTTAGATGATAAAAACCTGATATTCAATATAAAAAAAGGCACAAAGATATTGATGCCCGATGGACAAAGAAAAATGGCGAGAAATATTACGGGCATAAAAATCATGCAAAAGCAGATTCCAAAAGCAAATTCATCAACACGTATGTAGTTACAGATGCTTCGGTGCATGACTCACAGGCTTTAGATGGTTTGCTGGAAAAAAGCGACAAAGGGCAACCATTATATGCAGACAGTGCTTATACTGGCGAAAAGCAGAAGAAAGCAATTAAAAAGCATAAACTTAAAAATAAAGCTCACGAAAAAGGATATAGAGGCAAACCATTGACTGATAAGCAAAAAGCGAAAAACAAGATAAAATTTAAAACAAGAGCAAGAGTAGAACACGTATTCGGCTTTATGGAGCAGAGCATGAACGGATTGGTTGTGAAATCTGTAGGAATAGTAAGAGCAACTGGTATAATCGGGCTGATAAATCTCACATACAATCTCTTTAGATTTGAACAAGTCCAAAGACTGAATTTATGTAAGGTGTAATATCCTGTTAGTTAGTTAGTTAGTTAGTTAATTAGTTAGTTGTGAGAAAAATAGAAGAGAACTTGGATTTTTTGAACATAAATTGAAAATTAGTTGTAATATTACTTTACTTTTTCAGCACAGATTTAAATGGGTTCTATTTTGTGTCTGAAAAAAGTCTAAAAATGAATTTTTAGAACCCACCTATAATATGAAAGCATACTCTATGAACATTAAAAATGAAAAATTTCTATTCAGTGTTGTTTTAATAGGAGTGTCCATAAATCTATTTTTACATAAAACTTCATTTTCCCAAGAAGGAGGTGAAGTCTGGTATAATGTCGTTTCAGTTCCTCCCTCACCTAATGCGGCTGCTTTGGGTAAATATGGTGAAATTCCGGTAGATAAATCAACAGGGATACCGAATATTTCTATTCCTATTCTTGATTTAAGTGAAGGAGGAATTGATGTTTCAGTTTCACTTAGTTATCATGCTGGGGGAATAAGGGTTCAGGATGAAGCTACATGGGTAGGATTAGGCTGGTCTTTAAATGCCGGAGGAGTCATTACAAGAACGATGAGAGGATTGCCGGATGACCACTATAATGGGTTTCTTGAAAATGCCGAGAAAGTCCCTTCGTCTGGCATGATTTATAATGAACTTTCAACACCTGGAATAGCGACAACTGCATATAATCGAGTTAATGAAATTGCAAAAGGCTATTTAGATTATGAACCGGATCTCTTTTATTATAATTACGGAAAAGGAAGCGGCTCATTCATGTTCGGGAATCACAACCAACCAATCAATATACCCTTTGATGATGTAATAATTGAACCGCTTTATGACTCGGGCATTTTGTCAGGCTTTATATTAACTGCTCCTGATGGTATTGTGTATATTTTTGGAAATGGGACAGATTATACAGAAACAACGCATGTTGAAATTGAGGGACCAAATCCGCAGGATTATATCTCAAGTTGGTATCTTCACCAAATAATTAATCCTTTGAAAAATACCGATATATATTTTGACTATGAATCCCAACCGTATTCTCAAGGCATTAATTATTCTGCAACTAGAATGTACGAACACGATGGATTTAATTATATCCCTCATTCTCCAGATATAAATCCATGTAATACTGATATAGACGCAAAATATTTAAAGTTGATAGGTTTTAAAAATGGCGTAATCACATTTAATTCAAGTGATTCCGAGGATGGAGGCAGAAAATTGGATTCTATCATGTTTGTTACGCCAATAAGTGGTACACGAAAATTCAAATTTAATTATGACTATTTTAAGGTAGATTATAATAGTACTTTAAGGGAAGAGTTACGTTTACGATTATTATCCTTCATCGAGACATACCCGTACTTAGAAAGAAATTTATCTTTAAAGAATGATAAAAAATATTCTTTTGATTACTCCCCAATCAACCTTCCACCTAAAACATCAAATGCTATTGATTATTGGGGCTTTTTCAATGGTGTTACCCTAAACGTTAATACAATACCAAAAGTACTTTATGGTGGTTTACTTCTTGGGGATGCTGATAGAGAACCCGATACGACTTATTCTTGTGCTGGAGTTTTGACAAAAATTAATTACCCTACAGGTGGTTCATCAGAGTTCAAATATGAGAATAATGCCTATGGTAGATTACCGACAGTAGAAGAAATCACAAGTCCAGGAGGATTTGAATTTTTTATCGTGAAAGGGATAGAGGAGCATACAGAGATTTGCGAAACAGAGCCCTTACATTTCGATACTAATTATAATTATATAAATTTCGTATTACATGCTGAAATTTCTATAAATGGTACTTATGACCCAACACACCATAAAGGTAAAGTTCAAATTCTTTGGGATAATGGTGAAGTTCTTTTTACAGCCGATCTGATCAAAGATAATCCAATAGTAGTCCCTTTGGAAAATATTGATCTGACAGATATGTGTGTATTGAAATTATGTGCAAATGGGAGCGTTACAACAGCAACTGCTTGGATAACATACGAAAAATACGATCCTGATGAATTACAAATTAAAAGGGAATATCTTGCAGGTGGTTTGAGGATTAAGGAAATTAAGAATTATGATCATGTTACAAATAAATCAACTTATAAAACCTTTGATTATGACAAGTCCGGCTATTTAAATACAAGTTTTCCTTCGTATTATACTCTTACTACTAAGAGATGGGCAGAGCCACCTTGTCTTCTGTGGTACGATCGCTCCATAATAATGGTATATTCTAGCCCTATTGGGGGCTTAGGAAATTCATCAAATAGTGTCTCTTATGAAAAAGTAATTGAGTATAATGGGACCACTCAGGTCAATAATGGCAAATTAGTCTCAACATTTCTTAAATATGAAGATGATCCTACTGGAGGAATGCCCTATCTCCCTCATTTAAGCTACCAGTATCTAAGATCAAAAGTTCTACGTGAAGAATACTTTAATTTTCAAGCAGAAAATAATTATGGACTGATTAAACTTTACTACTCCCCATTCTTTAGACCACGATTTTGCTTTTCTTAATTGAATTTATTAACTCTATTTGTATTGATATTGCTGTTAATTTCGGGAAATAACTCGAAGAGTTATTCTCGATATTAACAGCT